>JBKBRG010000102.1:2917-4807 GCA_046292325.1 Tabrizicola sp. | reverse complement strand
GAAATCAGGCCGACCATCTCGTCGCCCTCGACCACCGGCATGTGGCGGAACCGGCCATCGGTCATCCGCCCCAGCACGCTGTCGGTGCCTTCGGTGCGGCTGCACGAGACGATCTTCGCGGTCATCAGCGATTCCACCGGATCGCTCAGGCAGGCCGCGCCGCGCTTGCCCAGTTCCCGCACGATGTCGCGTTCGGAAACGATGCCACGGGCCTTCTTGCCGTCGGCCGAGACGATCACCGCGCCGATGCGCCTGGACGACAGGATCCCGGCGACTTCCTGCACCGTGGTTCCCGGAGCCACCGTAACCACCTTGGAATCACCCTTGGATGCGAGGATCTGCTGAACGAGCATGGGACGGCCCCTCCCTCTGACCGGAGGTCAAGCGTCGGACCGGACGGGGGATTCTGTCAAGCGCGGCATTCATCCCCCCGCAGCGCCATCTCCAGCCGTGCCATCTCGGCCCGCGCCTCGCGGGTCAGCTGATCGGCAAAGCGGTTCAGCCGGTCGAGCCGCGCGTCGCTCTCGTGCCGGATCAGCCAGAAGGATCGGGTCAGGCTGACCCGGTCGGTCAGGATCCGCGTCAGGTTCGGCGCCGCGGGCAGCGCGAAGTCATGCACCACCCCCACCCCTGCCCCGGCCCGCAGCCAGTTCAACTGCACCGAGACCGAGTTGGAGCTGAGCGTGGCCGGTCCGATCCCGATCTCGGCCAGATAGTCCAGTTCCTTGTCGAAGATCATGTCCGGGATGTAGCCGACGATGCGGTGGCCGCTCAGGTCGGCGGGCGCCCGGATCGGCGGCGCCTTGGCCAGATAGTCGCGGCTGGCGGCCAGATGCAGGCGGTAGTCGGTCAGCTTCTGCACCGTCAGCCGTCCGGCCTCGGGCCGGCTGACGCCGATCGCCATGTCCGCCTCGCGCTTGGACAGGTTGAACACGCGCGGCAGGGCGACGATCTGCACCTCGAGCCCCGGGTTCGCGTCACAGATGCGCGCCAGGACCTGCGGCAAGAGATAGTTCGCACAGCCGTCCGGCGCGCCGAGCCGGATCAGCCCGGTCAGTCCGCCGGGGCCGGAAAGGCTTTCCTCTGCCCCCAGCGCCGCGCGCTCGGCGGCCTCGGCATGGGGGATCAGACGCGCCCCCTCCTCGGTCAGCGCATAGCCCTGCGGCGACTTGGTGAAAAGCCGCGCCCTCGTCGCCTCTTCCAGCCGCGCGATGCGCCGGCCCACGGTGGCGGGGTCGATCTTCAGCCGCTTTCCCGCCGCCGAAAGGCTTTCGGCCCGCGCCACGGCAAGGAACACGCGCAGGTCGTCCCAGTCCATTCCAGCCACCTCGCGGGATGGACGACTTCGCGCATCCCGCGCAGCCCCCCGCAAAAATGCAAAACCCTTTTGGCACTTTGCCGCTTTGTCTGGCGATTGTGCAAGGATAAAAGGCCACGAGCATTTTCGGGAGGACTCCATGCAAGAGATCGGTCACTGGATCAACGGCAAGCGCGTCGCGGGCACCTCTGGCCGCTTTGCCGACATCTACAACCCCGCCACCGGCGAGGTGCAGGCCCGCGTTGCCCTGGCCACGCCGGAAGAGCTTGACCATGCGATCCGGGAGGCCGCCAAGGCCCAGGTCGGCTGGGCCGCGACCAACCCGCAGCGCCGGGCGCGGGTGATGATGGCCTTTGGCCAACTCATCAACCAGAACATGGACAAGCTGGCCGAGATGGTCAGCCGCGAGCACGGCAAGACCCTTCCCGACGCCAGGGGCGACGTGCAGCGCGGCCTCGAGGTGATCGAGGTCTGCATGGGCGCCCCGTCCTTGCTGAAGGGCGAGATGATGGACTCGGCCGGCCCCGGGATCGACCTTTACGCCATGCGCCAACCCCTTGGTGTCGTTGCGG
>JBKBRG010000102.1:0-2907 GCA_046292325.1 Tabrizicola sp. | reverse complement strand
CGTTCAACTTTCCCGCGATGATCCCCCTGTGGAAGATCGGCCCGGCGCTGTCCTCGGGCAACGCGATGATCCTCAAGCCCTCGGAGCGCGTGCCTTCGACCGCGCTGTTCCTGGCGGAACTTCTTCAGCAGGCCGGACTGCCGGATGGCGTGCTGCAGGTCGTCAACGGCGACAAGGAAGTGGTGGACGGCATCCTCGACCATCCGGTGATCCAGGGGGTCGGTTTCGTGGGCTCCACGCCCATCGCGCAATACATCTACGGCCGGGCGGCCACGAACGGCAAGCGTGCCCAGTGCTTTGGCGGGGCGAAGAACCACATGATCATCATGCCGGACGCCGATCTGGACAAGGCGGCGGACGCGCTGGTGGGCGCGGGCTATGGTGCGGCGGGCGAACGCTGCATGGCGATTTCCGTCGCGGTTCCGGTCGGCGAAAGGACGGCGGACGCGCTGATCGAACGGCTGGTGCCGCGGATCGAGAAGTTGAAGGTCGGCCCCTATACCGCTGGAAACGATATCGATTTCGGGCCGGTCATCACGAAGCAGGCGAAGGACCGCATCCTGGGCCTGATCGATTCCGGGGTGGAACAGGGCGCGAAGCTGGTGGTCGATGGCCGCGGCTTCACGTTGCAGGGCTATGAGAACGGCTTCTTCGTCGGTCCCTCGCTGTTCGACCATGTCACCCCCGACATGGAGATCTACAAGCAGGAGATCTTCGGGCCGGTCCTGTCCACCGTCCGCGCCGGATCCTACGAGCAGGCGCTGAAGCTGGTGATGGACAACGAATACGGCAACGGCACCGCGATCTTCACCGCCGACGGCGACACGGCGCGCGACTTCGCCAGCCGCGTGAACGTGGGCATGGTCGGGATCAACTTCCCGATCCCGGTGCCGTTGTCCTACTTCAGCTTCGGCGGCTGGAAACGCTCGGCCTTCGGCGACCTGAACCAGTACGGGCCCGACGCCTTCCGCTTCTACACCAGGACCAAGACCGTCACCGCCCGCTGGTTCTCGGGCATCAAGGAAGGCGCGAGCCTGAACTTCAAGGCGCTGGACTAGGGTGGCGGGGCCCGGCCCTGCGGTTCACAACACAACCCTAGTTGCCTTGGACCTTTTCGTACAGGCGGACGCCCGAGCGGCCCGACAGGAGGGCGCTTGATCGCCCAAGGGCGCGGCCCATCGCGTAAAGCCCGCGGTATAAGACGTACGGCGAAAAGAGCACGCCCACACCTGCACCAATCGCCCCAGCGATCCCATGGTTTAGAATGAACACCATGGCCCTTAACCGACCAGCGCGGGTATTGGCCTTCACCCGGCGTTCCCATTCGGCCGCGGCGTGCGACTTGCCGCGCGCCACAACGTAGCCCGGCCGCAGTCGACCGATGGGCAGGGTTTCCCGCACCACCGCATCCGGAACCCAACTGCTGCTCCCGCCGAGCGCCTTGAAGTCATGCCAGAACGCGGTATCTGACCCGCTGCCCAGGCCGATTTCTTCCCGAAACCGCAGGCCAAGGCGCTGTAGCACTGCCAGATCACAAAGCCAGTTGTTGGTGGCAAGACAGATCTTGCCGCCCTTCCCCTGGGCCACGAACTTGCGGAACTTCTCGTTCCGTCGGACCCGGTCGCTGATCATTCCGGCGGCCACACGGCGCTGCCAGAACCCCAGCCGCAGGTCAGGATCGACCGAGCAAATCACAGGCCCACCCACAAGCCCCGCGCCGGATTTGACCAGTCCCGCAAACAGCTGCGCGATCCAGTCGGGATCGGCAGTTTCATCATCATCGATAAAGGCAACGTGCGTCGCACCGACCGCAAGGGCGCGCTCCAACACCGCGTTGCGAGCAAAGGGAATGCCAAGACGCCCTTCATGCACATACTCGGTCTGCCGGCCGGTCCGTTCCCCCATCGCCGCAAGACGCGACTTTACCCTGGGATCCGAAGGGCCGTTTTCGCACACCACATACAGCAGTTCGGCACCATCTGGGGCAAGCTGGCTCTCAAGACAGGTGGCAACTGTCTCGAACATAACAGGCCGCTCACGGGTTAGGACACCAACCGCAATTCGAATAGGGGTCTTCATGAAACTGCCTGCCCGATTAGTACTCAAACCCTTGTAGCTCTTCCTGTCCTGTTCATCAACCGACTGTGGGAGAAACCCGCAGCGCATGTGCGCCCCTTGCGCTATTCTGGGCGGGCAACCCCGTGATACGACCAGTTGGCGACTGACCCATGCGGATGGAGCTAAAGCTACTCGGCCGCCACCCGCCGGGGTTTCAGCAGGTCTTTCAGATAGCGGCCGGTGTGGCTTTTGGTGACCTTTACGATATCCTCGGGCGTTCCGGTGGCGACGATCTGGCCGCCGCCGTCGCCGCCCTCGGGCCCGATGTCGATCACCCAGTCGGCGGTCTTGACCACGTCCAGGTTGTGCTCGATCACCACGACCGTATTGCCCTGGTCCACCAGGGAATGCAGCACCTCCAGAAGCTTGCGCACATCCTCGAAATGCAGCCCCGTGGTCGGCTCGTCGAGGATGTAGAGCGTCCGCCCCGTCGCCCGGCGGCTGAGTTCCTTCGACAGCTTGACCCTTTGCGCCTCGCCGCCTGACAGCGTGGTCGCCTGCTGGCCGACCTTGATGTAGCCAAGGCCCACCTCGCACAGCGCCTCCATCTTCTCCCGGATCGCCGGGACCGCCTGGAAGAAGTCGCGGGCATCTTCGCACGTCATGTCAAGAACGTCGGCGATGCTCTTGTTCTTGAACTTGATTTCCAGTGTCTCGCGGTTGTAGCGCTGGCCCTTGCAGGTCTCGCAGGTGACATAGACATCGGGCAGGAAGTTCATCTCGATCTTCAGCACGCCGTCGCCCTGGCAGGCTTCGCAGCGCCCGCCCTTGACGTTGAAGCTGAACCGC
>JBKBRG010000101.1:0-7574 GCA_046292325.1 Tabrizicola sp. | reverse complement strand
TCGGCGGCATCTTCTTCCGCGCCCGCGATCCCGCGGCGCTGAACGCCTGGTATCAGGCCCATCTCGGGATCACCCAGCCAGAGGTCGCGGTCTGGATGCAGGAGGCAGGTCCGACGGTGTTTTCGCCCTTCGCCGCCGACACCGACTATTTCGCCGCAGACAGGCAGTGGATGCTGAACCTGCGGGTCGATGACCTGCCTGCGCTCATCGCCCGGTTGCGGGCGTCGGGGATCGCGGTCGAGACGCGGGCCGACTGGGATGGCGACGGCAGCCACGGCACCTTCGCCCGCATCCACGATCCCGAGGGCACGCCCATCGAGCTCTGGCAGCCGCCGGGGTAACGGCGCCCGGAAGTCTTCGCCGAGGAATCCCGGACCCCGTGCCACGGCGCCGTCAGGCGACCTGTCTGCGGGCTGCGTCGCGCTCCTTCACCCTGACCAGCGCGGGACGCGCCTTGCTGCGGTCGATCCAGTCGCGCAGCACCGGATCCTCGGGCGTTGCCGCGGGCAACCAGGCATAGGGGGAATGCAGCAGCAGGTCCGCCGCGGAATAGCGTTCACCCAGGATCCATGGCCCCTTGTCCAGCGCAGCGTGCAGACGCGCCAACGCGGTCCGGTGGTCCCGGATCGCCGCGCTCAGACCGGGAAGGGTCAGGCCCGCGTCGGCCATGATGAAGGTCGGCTCCAGAACACCCTGATACCAGGCCATCCACATCGCGAACACGCCCCAGTCCGGCGTTCCCACCGGCGGGGCCATGCCGCTGTCGGGGACAAGGCTGGTCAGGTGCAGGATGATCGCTGCACGTTCGGTGATGACACGCCCGTCATGCACCAGCGCGGGCACCTTGCCCTCGGGATGCGGGTTCGACGGATCGCGCCCGCCCGAACCGTCCATGCGCGATATCGTCACTTCGCGGATCTCGACCCGGTCCTGGATGCCCAATTCCTCGATCAGGGCAACGATGGCTGTGGACCGGCTTTGCGGGGAATGGAACAGGGTCAGCATGCTTCTCTCCTTTGCTTGTCGATGCCTCTGCCCTACGCTTTCCCTCCTGTCAGAATCTGTCAGCAGAAGATGTCCCGCCCCGACCGCCTGTTCCGCCTGCTGAACGCCTTCCGGATGCTGCCGCAGCCCGTCACCGCCGCCCGGCTGGCCGAGGAGACGGGCGTGTCCCAGCGCACGATCTACCGTGACATCCAGGCGCTGCGGGCGGCAGGCGCGCTGATCGACGGCGAGGCTGGCACCGGCTACACCCTGACCGAGGACCCGGCCCTGCCGCCGCAGATGTTCACCCGGCTGGAGGTCGAGGCGCTGGTCCTGGGTCTGGCCGAAGTGGCGATGTCGGGGGACGCCATGCTGGCGAAGGCCGCAGCCGAAGCGCAGGCGAAGATCATCGCCACGCTGCCCGATCGGGTGCAGCGCCAGGCAATTCACGCCGTCACCCGGTCCTACCGCCACGAGCCCCGCAAGCCCGCCCCGCCGCACCTGCACCTGCTGCGCGAGGCGGCCTGGGACGAACGCGCCGTCGATCTCACATACCGTGACCTGTCGGGCCAGGTCACCGACCGCCGGATCTGGCCGCTGGGAACGGCCTTTCTCGACCGCGAGGTGATGGTGCTGGCCTGGTGCTGCCTGCGTCAGGACTTCCGGCGCTTCAAGGTGCTGGAAATGTCGAATGTCCGCCTCACCGACGAAAGCTTCCGCCCCCGCCGCGTGCCTCTGTTGCGGCAGTTCCTCAATCAGTTGCGGGAAAACGGCACCCGTCCCGGCCCGGCTTGAACCGGCGCGAATCCGCATGATACCCTCTGACCCGCAGGTCCAGGAAAGCCAGATGTCCGACGCCCCCGCCACGCTCGATCCGACCAAGAAGCCGGCCGGGGCCATGACCATGGTCTACAAGGACTACTACTTCCTGCGCCGCTGGGTCGATTACTACGGCCGCAAGTTCGGGCGGGAACACCTCTACATCCTGTCGCATGGCGGGGATCCGGAACATGACCGTATCTGCGAGGGCGCCAATGTCATCCGCCTGCCGCGCGATCCGACCCTGTGGCGGATGGAGCGACGGCGCTGGTCGATCAACAGCCAGTTCTCCGCCGGGATGCTGCGCTATTACAACTGGTTCATCGTCGGGGACGTGGACGAGGTGGTGATCGTGGATCCCGCCGTGGCCCCCGACCTGGTCACCTATCTCGGCCGCTACACCCACCCCAGGCGCACGCCCGCCTCGCTCTGCCCCTTCGGGATCGAACTGATCCACAACCCCGAGGCAGAGCCCGAGCCCCTTTCGGACGACGCCCCGATCCTGTCGCGCCGCCGGGTGTTCCGCGCCAACGCGAATTATGCCAAACCCTGCGTGTTGCGGAAGGAGACCGGCTTCACCGTCGGTGGGCACGCGAACAGCCACCAGCCCCGCGTGCTGGACCCGCATCTCTACCTGATCCACCTGCGCTTTTTCGACTACGACATGGTGACCGAGCGTCTGGCCAGCCGCAAGGACATGCGTGCGATCATGACCGGCAACCGCGATCCGAAAGAGGCGGGCCACGCCTGGGGCAAGGATCTCGAGACCTTTCTCAAGCTGTCCAAGGGCGTCGCCGAACGCGAAGACGCCGAGCTGCCCGAGTTCCGCAAGCGCATGATCGAGGAACAGCAGCATCTGCACGACGGCAAGATCACCTTCTTCGGCGGCGGGCGCACGAAGGCGCTCTACCGCCTGCCCGACCGTTTCGCCTCGGTCTTCTGACCGCCTGAAGGACAGCCCATGGACCTGAACCGCCGCCCCGTCGCCTCGCTCTGGATTGGCGAAAGCCTGCATTACATCAACCAGCTCTGCCTGAAGTCGCATCTGGTGATGGGCCATCCGGTCACGCTTTACTGCACCGACAAGGTGCGGAACGTGCCCGATGGGGTCGAGGTCCGTCCGGCCTCCGAGATCATGGAGATCGACCGCGCCATCGTGGCGGAAACCTCGGCCTCGTTCCTGTCGAACGTGTTCCGTTACAAGATGATCGCCAGGACCGGCGCCATCTGGATCGACTGCGACGCCTTCTGCCACCGCCCCTTCCCCGAGGGTCAGGAACATATCTATGCCGGCCATGGCATGCGGGGGGCGCTGAACTGCGGCGTGGTGGCCATGCCGCGCACGGGCCGGCTGATCGAAAGCCTGCTCGACTATTACGACAACCTGCCCGACTACCCGGCGTGGTGGGGCAACAAGCAGCGCCGCAAGATGGACAAGCTGGACCCCTCGATCCCGAAGGCCGTCCGGATCTACCACACCGAACGCACCGCCTTCGGCCCGCAGGCCTTCACCCATTTCGCGCAGGTCACGGGCGATATCGACAAGGCGATGACCGCGGACACGCTCTACCCCGTGCCCTTCCAGCTGAACGACGTGTTCTACGACCCCCATTCCAACGTTGAGGGCCATTTCACCGACGCGACGCTCTCGGTCCACATCTACACCAACGCCGCCCGGCCCTGGTGGCGCAAGAACCCGCCGCTGAAGGGCAGCTACATCGCGCGGATGTGCGAGAAGCTGGAAATCGACCCCTCCGCCGCCCTGGACGAATGAACCTCACCCGCCAGACCAGCCCGCACGGGTCGCTGGTGGCGCTGTCCACCATGAAGGACGAAGGCCCGACCGTGGTGGAATGGGTCGCGCATCACCTCGCAATCGGCTTCACCGAGATCATGGTCTATACGAACGATTGTTCGGATGGGACCGACAGCCTTCTGAAGCGGCTTGAGGCGCTGGACATCGGCGTCCACCACCGCGACAATGTCATCCCCGAGGGGATGAAGCCGCACCCCTCGATGCTGAAGGCCGCGGCCGAGGAAGAGCTGATCATCAACTCCGACTGGCTTCTGGTGCTGGACGCCGACGAGTTCATGGTCATCAACCACCCCTCGGGCACGCTGGACGGGCTGGTCGCCGAGCTGAACGCGATGAATGCCCAGGCCATGGTGCTGACCTGGCGCATCTTCGGGTCCTCCGGGATCCGCGACTGGTCGCGGCAGCCGATCACCGAACAGTTCATCCGCGCCGCGCCCGAATTCTGGAACAAGGGCTGGGGCACCAAGACCCTGCTGCGCTTCGATCCGAAATACCTGCGCCTCGGCATGCACCGCCCGATCATCAAGTCGCAGCACAAGGACACCGACTATCCCGAAAGCGTCCTTTGGGTGAACGGTTCGGGCCGGCCGCTGGAAGAGTGGTTCAAGTTCCGCGGCTGGCGGTCGATCCGGCGGACGGTGGGCTACGACTGGGCGCAGATCAACCATTATGCCATCAAGTCGATGGCCGCCTATTCCCTGCGCAAGTTCCGCGGCAACGCGAACCTGAAGAAGGACAAGTACAACGCGGACTACTGGTCCTTGCAGGACCGCAACGAGGTCGAGGACACCCGCATCTTCCGCCACCGCGCACGCCGTGCCGAGATCATGGCCGCGCTTCTTTCCGACCCCGAGGTGCGGCGTCTGCACGACGCCGCGCATGACCGGGCCGAGGCGCGGCTGGCCGAGTATCGCCAGTCGCCCGACTACCTTGCCTATGTCGCCAATCTGGAAGCCGCCTCGAACGTGCCGATCAGTCAGGTCGTGGCCAGGCCGCCGAAACCGCGCGACCCCGAGGCGGTGAAGGCGGTCCAGACCAGACTGGAACAGCGGCGCAATGCCCAGCCGAAAGAGGTCCGCCGCACCCCGCCGCCGCCCGGCTGGGGCTCGCCCTTCGCCTCGCCCTATGTCTCGGGTTCGGCCGACCTCACACAGGACATCCCGCTGGAGCTGGTGGACAACCAGGGTGTGAGGATCCCGCTCGATCCGCGCGTGTTCACCGCCGCCGCGCTGGAAGTGATCAAATCCAGCAAGTTCGACCGCCGCCATGCCCGCAACATCGCGGGATTCATGAACGGTTGTTCCAGTCTCCTCGACCTCGACGCCGGCATCGGCTTCGTCGCACTGCGCGCCCGTGCCGCCCTGCCCGACCTGCGCGTCACGATCCACGAGGAACGCCCCTCGCTTCTCCTCCTGTCGCGCCGGATCGCCGCGCTGAACTTCCCCGACGCCGGGGGCCTTGCCTGGTCGCAGGTCACGCTGAACCCCGAAGGCATCTGGTCGGGCCTGCACCGCCTGCTGGCGGAAACCCGGCCCGAGGTCCTGCGGCTTTCCGGCCCGCTCCTGCCGCCCGAGGCGTTGCCCGAACCGGCCGTCGCTGGCCTGCGCCGGATCCTGATCCCCGTCCACGACCCCGCCGAGGTCACCGCCGCGCGCACGCAACGGACCCCGGCCCGCGCCGCCCTGGGCTTTGCCGAGGACGAGACCGGCGAACCGAACGGCACGCTGTTCCTGCGCCGCGACTGACCCCCGCACAGGGTCTTGCTCTTTTCCCAAATACTCCCGCCGGAGGCATCCGGACCCTGCCACCGGGCGCAAGCCTCGCCCCTTGCACCCGCCGCCGAATTCCGTAAGGTCGATTCCACCTCGGGGTGCCCGGCAACGGGCTGAGATGCGCAAGCGAACCCGTCGAACCTGAACCGGATCATACCGGCGGAGGGAAGGTGCATGGGCTTCTCCATCCCCGACCGTTCCGTCGCATCATGGAGAAGAGAATGAAGAGACATCTCCTTGCTGCGGGCCTTCTGACCATCGCCAATGGCGCGCTGGCCGAAACGCCTGTCCTGACCGTGCTGACCTATGACAGCTTCACCTCGGAATGGGGCCCCGGCCCCGTGATCGAAAAGGCCTTCGAGGCAACCTGCGCCTGCGACCTGCGCTTCGTCCCGGCCGGGGATGGCGCGGCGCTCCTCGCGCGCGTTCAGCTCGAAGGCGCGGCCTCCGAAGCCGATGTCGTGCTCGGCCTCGACACCAGCCTGACCGCCGCCGCCGCCGCGACCGGGCTTTTCGCCCCGCACGGCCAGACGCCCGGGCTCGACCTGCCGGTCGACCACGCCGATCCCCTGTTCCTGCCCTACGACTGGGGCTGGTTCGCCTTCGTCCACGACCGGACCCGCCTGCCCGATCCGCCGAAGGACTTCGAGACGCTGGCCGCCTCGGACCTGAAGATCGTGATCCAGGACCCCCGTTCCTCGACCCCCGGCCTCGGGTTGCTTCTCTGGGTCAAGGCGGCCTACGGCGACCGCGCCGGGGAAATCTGGCAGGGCCTGGCCGACAACGTGGTCACCGTCACCCCCGGCTGGTCCGAGGCCTATGGCCTGTTCCTCGAAGGCGAGGCCGACATGGTCCTTTCCTACACCACCTCGCCCGCCTATCACCTGATTGCGGAAAAGGACGACAGCAAGGCCGCCGCGCTCTTCGACGAAGGCCACTACCTCCAGATCGAGGTCGCCGGCAAACTGGCCGCCACCGACCAGCCGGAACTGGCCGACCGCTTCCTTGCCTTCATGCTGACCGATGCCTTCCAGTCGGCGATCCCCGAGACCAACTGGATGTATCCTGCCGTCACCCCGGCCACCGGCCTGCCCGAGGGGTTCGATACCTTCCGGCCGGCCAGGTCGCTTCTGATGACGCCGGAAGAGGCCCGGTCCGCCCGCGACCCGGCGCTGGCCGAATGGCGCACGTCGCTGGCGAAATGACCAGAGCCGCGTGCCCAGCCACCCCGCGCCGCCCCTCCGCCTCGCGCGGAGGGGAAGGGAGTGGGGGGCCAGCCGCATGAGTCGGACCACGGCCCCGCGCCAGCACCTGCCCGCGCACCTCGTCGCGGGCCTCCTCCTGGCGCTGGTCCTTGCGCCGGTGCTGGCCGTGGGCTGGCGCGGGGCGGGGATCTCGCTCGGGCCGGCCGACTGGGTGGCGGTGCGCTTTTCGGCGACGCAGGCGGTGCTGTCCGCGCTGTTCTCCACGCTGCTGGCCGTGCCTGTGGCCCGCGCCCTCGCCCGCCGCCAGTTCCCCGGCCGGGCCGCGCTGATCACCGTGATGGGCGCGCCCTTCCTCTTGCCGGCGGTCGTCGCGGTCCTCGGCCTCCTCGCCATCTTCGGCCGCGGCGGCCTGCTCAACGAGGCTCTTTCCGCCCTCGGCCTGCCGGCCGTCCCGATCTACGGCCTGCACGGCGTGGTCCTGGCCCATGTCTTCCTGAACCTTCCGCTTGCCACGCGGATGATCCTGCAAGGCTGGCTTTCGATCCCGGCCGAGCGCATCCGGCTGGCGCAATCGCTCGGCTTCACCCCGCGCGAAACGTTCCGTCACCTCGAAGCGCCGATGCTGCGCGAGGTGCTGCCGGGGGTCGCGCTGGTGATCCTCGTGATCTGCCTGACCAGCTTTGCCGTGGTGCTGACCCTCGGCGGAGGCCCCTCGGCCACCACGATCGAGCTGGCGATCTATCAGGCGGTGCGCTTCGAGTTCGACCTGGCGCGTGCCGCGGGGCTGGCGGGGGTGCAGCTGATCCTGGGGGCAGGGGCGGCGCTGGCGGCCTGGGGGCTGACCCGACCGGCGGACTTCGGCGCGGGGCTCGACCGTCCGCTGCGGCTGGACGCTCCGCCGGGCTGGCGGCGCGTGCTGGATGGCCTGGCGCTGGTCCTGACGGCGCTGTTCCTGACGCTGCCGCTCATCGCCGTCGT
>JBKBRG010000100.1:5079-7647 GCA_046292325.1 Tabrizicola sp. | reverse complement strand
AGCGCGAAACGCAGACCTGCCCCGCTGGCTTGACTGGTTCAACCGATCACGACCACACTCCGCTCTCAACGGCACATCGCCCCTCGCAAGGGTGAACAACCTGATGAGAACTCACATCTAGCCCGCAATCCGAACCCGCCGTCGCCCACCGCGGGGGCACCGGGGCTCAGACCCCGTCTGCGCCGGTGTCGGATTCGGGCGGAGACGGCGCCAGGTCCTCGAACGCCCGGTCGATGAGGTCCAACTGCCTGCCCGCGCGCATGATGCCGATCCGGCGGAACAGCCCGCGCGAGTCGGTGTTCAACCGCGTCAGCAGGTGGCAGGCCAGCGGCCCGACGACGGGGGCCTTGCGGGCCTCGTTCCAGATCTGGGCCAGAAGGTTGATGTCCAGCCCGCCGGTGGCAAGGTTGAAATGCGGCATGTCGAGCGGCAGGCTCCGGCCCCGGATGCGGCGGATCGGGAAGGGGGTCGCCGCGTCGAGGCCAGAGTGCAGCCGTTCGTATTCGTAAAGCTTCATCAGCGAGAACAGGATGTTGATCGACAGGCCCACCCGGCGCTGGGCCTCGGTCTCGCCGTGGTCGCCGAAGGTGATGGCCGAGGAAATCAGCCAGCGCCCCGGCAGGTGCGGCATCAGCGCCGGCCCCGCCTCGGCCCAGATGCGGCGGAACAGCGCCGGGGCATGGGCCGGATGGCGCTGCTTTCTCAGATGCGCGATCAGGATGGCGTTGACGGCCGCCAGTTCCGGCTTGCCGGCCAGTTCCACCCGCATCTGGTGCAATTTGCGGGCATGCAGGGACTGCGCGCCTTCGAGGGGCGGCAGATCGTGCGGGATGCGCGCGGCCAGCAGCGGCGCAAGGTCAAGGTCGGCAGGCGGGAACCGGTCACGCGCGGTCAGCGTCATCCGGCGCCGGCGCTGGTTCCAGATCCCGATCAGGCTGTCCGGGGCATCCGGGTAGGTCTCGACCACGGAGTCCGGGTCGGGCTTGGGCGGTTCTGGCTCGGGGGTCGTCATGCGGTCAGGGGCCTCCGGCGCCGCAGGGTCAGCGGAGGCTAGGGCCGGGGGGGCGGGCGGTCAAGCCGGGGCTAGACCATCATCTCCTTGGTCGCGGACAGCTTGACGCCCGGGTAGTCCCGCACCACGCGGTCGATGTCCCATTGCAGGCGGGTCAGGAACACGAGGTCCCCGTCGCTGTCATGGGCGATATGGCCCTTGTTGACGTTCACCAGCCTGTCGATTTCCGCCTTGTCGCCGGAAATCCAGCGCGCCGAGGTGAAGTTCGACCCTTCGAAGCGGACGGGCAGCGAATATTCCTGTTCGATCCGGCTGGCCAGCACGTCGAACTGCAAGGCACCCACGACGCCGACGATGTAGCCCGAGCCGATCAGCGGCTTGAAGACCTTGGCGGCCCCTTCCTCGGCGAACTGGGTCAGGGCCTTTTCCAGGTGCTTGGCCTTCATCGGATCGGTCGCGCGGATCGTCTGGAGGAGTTCCGGCGCAAAGCTCGGGATGCCGGTGAAGCGCAGGGCCTCGGCTTCGGTCAGCGCGTCGCCGATGCGAAGCTGCCCGTGGTTCGGGATGCCGATGATGTCGCCGGCCCAGGCTTCCTCGGCAAGCTCACGGTCCGCCGCCAGGAAGAGGACGGGGTTGGTGATCGACATCGGCTTCTTCGAGCGCACATGGAACAGCTTCATGCCGCGTTCGAAATGGCCCGAGGCGAGGCGGACGAAGGCCACCCGGTCGCGATGCTTGGGGTCCATGTTGGCCTGGACCTTGAAGACGAAGCCGGTGACGGCGCCTTCGCCAGGCTCGATCTGGCGTTCGGCGGCCTTCTGCGGCTGCGGCTCGGGCCCGTATTCGCCGATGCCGTCCATCAGTTCCTTCACCCCGAAGGAGTTGATGGCGGACCCGAACCAGATCGGCGTCATCGAGCCGTTGAGGAAGGCCGTGCGGTCGAAGGCGGGCAGCAGTTCGCGCGCCATTTCCAGTTCCTCGTGGAACTTCGCCAGCAGGTCGGCGGGGATGTGTTCGGCCAGTTTCGGGTCGTCCACGCCCTTGATCTGGATCGATTCCGCCACGCGGTTGCGGTCGGCGCGGTCCATGATCTCCAGCCGGTCGTGCAGCAGGTCATAGGCGCCGATGAAGTCGCGGCCCGAGCCGATGGGCCAGGAGGCGGGTGTCACGTCGATGGCCAGGTTGTCCTGGATCTCGTCGATGATGGAAAAGGTGTCGCGGCTTTCGCGGTCCATCTTGTTGCAGAAGGTCAGGATCGGCAGGTCGCGCATCCGGCAGACCTCGAACAGCTTGCGGGTCTGGGATTCCACGCCCTTGGCCCCGTCGATCACCATGATCGCGGCATCGACCGCGGTCAGCGTGCGGTAGGTGTCTTCGGAAAAGTCGCTGTGACCGGGGGTATCAACAAGGTTGAAGCGATACTGCCGGAAGTCGAAGCTCATCGCCGAAGCCGAGACCGAGATGCCGCGGTCCTGCTCCAGCTTCAGGAAGTCCGACCGCGTGCGCCGCGCCTCGCCCTTGGCGCGGACCTGGCCCGCCATCTGGATCGCGCCGCC
>JBKBRG010000100.1:0-5069 GCA_046292325.1 Tabrizicola sp. | reverse complement strand
GCGCCGCCGAACAGCAGGAACTTTTCGGTCAGCGTGGTTTTTCCCGCGTCGGGGTGTGCGATGATCGCGAAGGTCCGGCGGCGGGCGATTTCGGGCGGAAGGGGGGCGCGGTTCGACATGGGCTCCCTATAGGCCGGGCGCGCTTGCACCGCAACACGGGCGGAACTTTCTCTGCCCGGCGCGAGGATCGGGCAACAGTCGCTTGACGGATCGCAGTAAACGCGCAGTCTGTGTCGCAAGCCGGAGGCCAAGGGAATGAGCAGACTGGTCGGTGCCGCCAAGACCGTCGCAAAGGCAGTCCTGCGCCGTCATTACGCGCAGAACCATATCCGCGCGGCGCGTGCCAAGCTGGCGAAACTCGAGGCGGCCTATGGACCGCTGAAACCGGCCGACCGGGCGCGCTGCGATGCCTATGCGGTCGAGGTTCTGGGGAATGCAAGGTTCGCGCCCTGGCTATACGTCTATGCACATGTGGCTGGCGAATACCGCGACGGCTGGATCCCCGACAACTTCTATGACGAATGCGTCCTGCCGCATACCTCGGCCCGCTATGGCGAGTTGAGCGGCCTGCGCAGCCTGAACGGATGCCTGTTCGCTGCGCCCGAGTTCCCCGACATCGCCGCGCTGCTGAACGGCATGTTCATCGCCCGCGACGGCCGGGTCATTCCCGAGAAGGCGCTTGCCGATGTCCTGTTCCGGCATGGCGACCGGGTGATCTTCAAGAGCGATGCCACGCAATCGGGGGTCGGCGTCACCGTCCTGCGCCGCGAGGGCTTCGATCCGGCCCGGGCACGGCGTCTCGGCTCGGGCCTGTTCCAGCGCTTCATCCGTCAGCATGAGCTGTTCGAGCGGCTGGGCAACTGCCCGGCGGTCGCGACCCTGCGGCTGACGACCGCGGCGGACGAACAGGGACATGTCACTCTGCGGGGGGCCTATCTGCGCTTCGGGCAGGGAGAGGGCGACTATCTGCGGTCGGCGGACGAGGTGAACGCGGTTGTCGACCTTCGGACTGGCGAGCTTGGCCCGGTGGGCTACCTGCCGAGTTACCTGAAGACCGACCGGCATCCGCAGTCGGATCTGCCTTTCGCAGGGCACTCGGTGCCGAATTTCCAGGGCTGCCGCGAGGCCGCACTGCGCTGTCACGCCCGCATGCCCTATGTCCGCTGCATCGGCTGGGACATGACCGTGGACCATGAGGGCGGGGTGCAGATCCTGGAATGGAACGGCGGCCACAACGGGATCAAGTTCACCGAGGCGACCCAGGGGCCGTGTTTTGCCGACCTCGGCTGGCATCGCCTGCGCCGGCCTGCCTGAGGAACGACGCGCGCCGGTGCGGGGGGCCTTCGGTCTGCGCCGGCCGGGCCCCGGGGGGCGAAGGGGCGGCTTGTGCGCCGGGCGCGGCCTGCTAGGCTGGCGCGCAACAGGAGGACTGCAATGGATCTGGGGATCAGGGGGAAGCGGGCGCTGGTCTGCGCCTCGTCCAAGGGGCTGGGGCGCGGCTGTGCCGAGGCGCTGGCCGAAGCCGGGGTCGACCTGGTGATGAACGCCCGCGGGGCCGAGGCGCTGGAGGCGGCGGCGGCCGAGATCCGGGCGCGGCACCGGGTGGATGTGGTCGCGGTGGCGGGGGACATCACCTCTGATGCCGGGCGCGCGGCTGTGCTGGCGCATGGGCCCTTCGACATCCTGGTGACCAATGCCGGCGGTCCGCCGCCGGGGATGTGGTCGGACTGGACGCGCGAGGATTTCATCCGGGCGCTGGATGCCAACATGCTGACGCCGATCGCGCTGATGCAGGCGGTCCTGCCGGGGATGATGGCGCAGGGCTGGGGCCGGGTGGTCAACATCACCAGCGTCTCGGTCAAGGCGCCGGTCCCGGTGCTGGGGCTGTCGAACGCGGCCCGGGCCGGGCTGACAGGCTTCGTGGCCGGCACTTCGCGGCAGGTGGCGGGCAAGGGGGTGACGATCAACAACCTGTTGCCCGGCATTCATGCCACCGACCGGGCGGTGGCGCTGGACGCGGCTGTCGTCAAGGCCAGGGGCATCAGCATGGAAGAGGCGATCGCGGAACGCGCCGCCACCATTCCGGCCGGGCGCTACGGCACGCCGGCCGAGTTCGGCGCGGCCTGCGCCTTCCTCTGTTCGCAGCACGCCGGCTTCATCGTCGGTCAGAACATCCTGCTGGACGGCGGCGCCACGAACACGACGCTTTAGGCTCAGCCATAGGCCGGGCGCCGCCGGCCGGGATCGAGCACCCCCAGCGTCGCAAGCAGGCTTGCGCCGATCACCCAGGCCCAGGCCCCGGCGCCGACCATGCGCTGGGTCGTCTCGGGGACGGACGAGCCCGAGAAGGACAGCCCCCTCGCATCGGTCTGACCGATCAGCGGCACCAGCGCCCATGCGACCAGGCCGACCGGCAGCGCCCCGGTGAGCAGTGCCAGAAGCCGTGTTTCACGCCCGATCAGGGCAAAGAAGACGAAAAGCGCGGCCAGCACGAAAGAGCAGCCGTAGGCGATGGTCTCGGGCCGGGCGCCGGCCAGGATGTCGTGGGCGCGGGCCGTGTCCATCTCGCGCAGGACGGACCAGGGCACGACGTTCTCGCCGAAGGGCGAGGAAAGCCAGGGCAGGAAGAGGCTGGCAAGAATGGCAAGAGCAGCAACCAGGGCAAGAGGACGTGTCAACATCGGGTCACCTTTCGGCGGATCAATCCTGTCAGGGAAACACCGGTTGCGGATTTCGTCAATTTTCCCAGGCGGAACACCGGGAATTGGCGCAGTTGCCGCATCAATCCGGCCTGCCATGCCGGGTTTGGTGCCCCGCGGTCCAGAGTGCGACGACACAGCGCAGGTCCGGTCTTGCCCGCCCCGACTCACGCTGCTAGGGGAAAGCCTGACGGATTTTCTTGAGTATCCATGCCCGATACCCCGCCCCTGCGCCTCGACGTGATCAACCTTGGCCGGTCATTCGGCGGGCGGAAGGTGGTGGACGGGGTTTCGCTGTCGGTGGCGGCGGGGCAGGTGACCTGCCTGCTTGGCCCTTCGGGATGCGGCAAGTCCACCACGCTGCGGATGATCGCCGGGGTCGAGCGCGCCGATTCCGGCGAGGTGCGGCTGGATGGCCAGACCGTCGCGGGGCCGGGAGTGCATGTCCCGCCCGAGGTGCGCTCGGTCGGGCTGATGTTCCAGGACTTCGCCCTTTTCCCGCACCTTACGGTAGCCGAGAACGTGGGCTTCGGCCTGCGCATGGACCGGGCGGAAAAGGCGCGGCGGGTGGGGGAACTGCTGGAGAAGGTCGATCTGGCGGGTTTCGGGCCGAAGCATCCGCATGAGCTGTCGGGTGGCGAGCAGCAGCGCGTGGCGCTGGCCCGGGCGCTGGCGCCGAACCCGCGGGTGATGCTGATGGACGAGCCCTTCTCGGGGCTGGACAACCGTCTGCGCGACGGGATCCGCGACCGGACGCTGGAGATCCTGAAGGAGGCGGGCGCGGCCGTGCTTCTGGTCACGCACGAGCCCGACGAGGCGATGCGCATGGCCGACGAGATCGCGCTGATGCGTGCAGGCAGGATCGTGCAGAAGGGCGCGCCCTACAACGTCTACAACGCGCCGGTGGACAAGGCTGCGGCGGCCTTCTTCAGCGACATCAACGTGATCCGGGGCGTCTCGAAGGGCGCGCTGACCCAGACCCCCTTCGGTGCCTTCCTCACCCCCGGCCATGCCGACGGGGCCGAGGTCGAGATCGTGATCCGCCCGCAGCACCTGCGCATCGACTTCGACCGCGGCGGTCGCGGTCCCAACCCGACGCCCGAAGACGGTGTGCCCGCGCGGGGCACGGTGATCCGCAGCCGCTATCTGGGGCGCGAGAGCCTGGTGGATTTCTCGATGGATTTCGCGGGGACGAAGCTGACCGCCAGCGTGCCCGGCGTGTTCCTGCCCAAGCCCGGCACCGTCCTGTGGCTGATGATCCGGCGCGACCGCTGCTTCGTTTTCGGCGTGTGACGATCGCCGCCCGGATGGATCAGGGCGTCTCGGCCTCGATCCCGGACTGGGGCAGCAGGGTCGCGACCTTGTAGAGCAGGCTCCGCGCCGCCCTTGCCCGCGGGTTGCCCTCCTGGCCCACATGGCGCAACCCCTCGACCAGCGCCTCCAGCTCGTCCGGGGTCAGCATGGTTGGCGGCAGCACCAGCGGCGAACGCAGGATGTAGCCGAGGCCCCGTTCGCCTTCGACCGGCATGCCGGTGGCGGCCAGCATCTCCATGTCGCGCCAGATGGTGCGGGTCGAGACCCCGGTGCGCGCGGCAAGTTCCGCCGCCGTGTGCAGGCGGCCGTCACGCAGGGCCTGGACGATGTCGTAAAGGCGGGCGTCGCGTTTCATGGCCTGTCCGGTCGCAGGATGGGCAGTATGGCCCACCCTACTGACAAAATACTGTCAGTTGACTGCATTTGCCAAGCGGCTTGGGTCTTGGATGCCGGGGGATCGGGGGCGTAATTGGGGGCAATGACGGAATCCGCCCCGGCATCGGGGCCTGCATGGAGGGGTTCTCATGCTCAACAACATCGGTCTTCCCGGCCTTATCCTGATCGCGGTCGTGGTTCTGGTCCTGTTCGGCAAGGGCAAGGTGTCGAGCCTGATGGGCGAGGTCGGCAAGGGCATCACCGCCTTCAAGAAGGGCGTGAGCGAAGGCACGAAGGAAATCGAGGACGCCAAGGCGGACGCCGCCAAGGACGTGACGCCGGCCGAAAAGGACAAGGCCTGATCAGGCAGGCCTGCCGGGAGACGGGACATGGATCTCAGCTGGTCCGAACTGCTGGTCGTCGGCATCGTCGCGCTGATCTTCATCGGCCCGAAGGATCTGCCCGGCATGTTCCGCGAGCTTGGCCGCTTCACCGCCAAGGTCCGGTCCATGGGGCGCGAGTTCAGCCGGGCGATGGAGCAGGCGGCCAGGGAAACGGGCGTCAAGGACGTGGCCGACGACCTGAAGCAGGTGACCTCGCCCAAGGCCATGGGCCTCGATGCGGTGAAGTCGGCCGCCGACAAGTTCGAGAAGTGGGATCCGCTGAAGAACGCGGCCACCC
>JBKBRG010000099.1:0-7711 GCA_046292325.1 Tabrizicola sp. | reverse complement strand
GAGCCCTTCGCCATGAGCCTTGCGGCGATTTCCAAGCATCTGTCGGTGCTGGCCGATGCCGGGCTGATCAGCCGGGAACGGCGCGGCCGGGTGATCTGGTGCAAGCTGGAACCCGAGGCGATGCGCGCGGCCTCGGTCTGGATGCGGGGGTTCGGGTTGTTCGACCCCCTCGACCTCGACGCCTTCGAGCGGTTCCTTGAAAAGGAACTGTCGGAAGAGGACTAGGGGCAGCACCCATCACCAAGACCCCGGCGGCGCGAAAGAATAAGAATGATCAATGGGTTGCGTCCCGCTACGCGGGGTGGTTCCCCCGTGCAGGGGGGCGCAAGGTTCTGGGCGCCCGATTTCTTCGCGCTGGCGGGGTATTGGCAACGGGTCCTGACCCTAACGCCGCCGCCGGCGCCTGAACCAGCGTTGCAGCGACCAGCGGCTGCGGATGATCGCGGCCGAGATCGGCCCGCGCAGGCGCGGCAGGTCGATGGCCAGCAGCAGCAGCCCGGCGGGCAGCATCCACAGGCCGAGGATCGGCAGGAACCACAAGCAGCCACCGATGGTCAGAAGGATCGCAAGCGGAAGGCGGATCGGAAACCAGCTGTCCCGGCGCAGCCGCGACAGGGGCGCACGCAGCTGCGGCACCAGACGTTCAAGGGCATGAAACTGACGATTGAACCGGCGCTCGCGGCGTGACATCGGAACCCTTCTTCGCAGGATCATGCGACAGTATGGTGACAGGGCGGCGCCGCCGGATCATTGCCGCGTGCGCCAGCGCTGGCCCAGACGGCGCGCCTTGCGCCGGGCCCGGATCACCAGTGCCGAGATCGGGCCGCGCAGGACCGGCAGGTCCACGGCAAGAAGCAGCAGGCCGAGAGGCAGCATCCAGATCCCGAGGACAGGCAGGAAGGAAAGAAGTCCGCCGGCGATCAGCAGCAGGGCCAACGGGAAGCGGATCGGAAACCAGCTGTCGCGCCGCAGCCTCGACATCGGCCCGCGCAGGGGCGGAAGCAACCGCTCCAGCGCGTCGAACTGTCTTTGGAACCGGCGTTCCCGTCTGTGCCTTGCGCCCATCCGCATAAGATGGGCACGGCGCATGCAGCTTCAAGATGCCCGGCTCCGGGGCTGCCACAGCCTGCCGGGCGCCCGGGGGCCCGGCATGTCCGGTGCGGCATTTCGCCAAGGACCGTCTATCCGTCCACGCGGATACGGGCGTTGGTCGGGTCGTAGGGGCTGTCCTCGGTCACGACCGCGTCCCATTCCTTCAGCTGGATCTTGACCTTCAGCTTCTGGCCGGGGGCGGCAAGGTCGGGATGGACATAGCCCATGCCGATCTGCTTGCCGAAGGCGACCGACCAGCCGCCCGAGGTCAGACGGCCGACCTTGATCCCGTCATGGAAGATCGCCTCCTTGCCCCAGGGGTCGGTGTCCGACGGCCCGTCGATCAGCAGCGTCACGCAGCGGAAGCGGATGCCGGTTTCCAGCATCTTCTGCTTGCCGCGGAAATCCTTGCTCAGGTCCACGAAGCGGTCGAGCCCGCCCTCGAGCGGGGTGGCGTCGCGGCCAAGCTCCGAGCCGAAGGCGCGGTAGGACTTCTCCTGCCTGAGCCAGTTCTGCGCCCGGGCACCGACGCCCTTCAGTCCGTGCTTCTCACCCACCGACCAGATCAGGTCCCAGAGGTAGCGGCCGAATTCGATGGGATGGTGCAGTTCCCAGCCGAGCTCGCCGGTATAGGCGACGCGGACGGCGCGGACCGGGCACATGCCAAGCTCGATGTCGCGGTAGCTGAGCCAGGGGAAGCGCTTGTTGCCGAGGACGGTCTCGGGGTCGGCATCCTTGACGATCTCCTTCAGCAGGGCGCGGCTGTTCGGGCCGGCCAGGGCATAGACGCCCCATTGCGTGGTGACATCGTGGATGTCGAGGTGGCCGCCGCCCTGCGCCATCCAGTCCTCGGCCGATTTCAGCAGGAAATCGGCGTCATAGGCCGTCCAGGCCCCGGCGGAGATCAGGTAGTATTCGTCCGCGCGCAGGCGGACGATGGTGTATTCGCTGCGGGTGGTGCCGTGGTCGGTCAGGGCGTAGGTCAGGTTGATCCGGCCCACGTTCGGCAGCTTGTTGCAGGTGAAATGGTCGAGGAAGGCGGTGGCGCCCGGCCCGCGCACCAGGTGCTTGGTGAATGCCGAGGCGTCGATGATGCCCACGCTGTTGCGGATGGCCTTCGCCTCTTCGACGGCATAGGGCCACCAGGTGCCGCGGCGGAAGCTGCGGCCGTCGTGGTCGAAATCGGCGGGCGCGTCCTTCGGGCCGTAATAGTTCGGCCGTTCCCAGCCGTTCACCTGGCCGAACTGCGCGCCCATCTCCTTCTGCCGGTCATAGGCGGGCGCGGTGCGCAGCGGGCGGCAGGCTTCGCGTTCCTCGTCCGGGTGGTGCAGGATGAAGACGTGGTCGTAGCACTCCTCGTTCTTGCGGCTTGCATATTCCGTGGTCATCCAGCCGCCGAAGCGCTTGGGGTCGAGGCTGGCCATGTCGATCTCGGCCTCGCCCTCGGTCATCAGTTGCGCAAGGTAATGGCCGGTGCCGCCCGCGGCGGTGATGCCGAAGGAGAAGCCCTCGGCCAGCCACATGTTGCGCAGGCCGGGGGCGGGGCCGACCAGCGGGTTGCCGTCGGGGGTATAGCAGATCGGGCCGTTGAAATCGTCCTTCAGGCCCACGGTCTCCGACGAGGGAATGCGGTGGATGAAGGACATGTATTCCTGCTCGATCCTTTCGAGGTCGAGCGGGAAGAGGTCGGCGCGGAAGCTGTCGGGGACGCCATAGGCAAAGCGGGCGGGGGCGCCCCTTTCGTAGGGCCCGAGGATCCAGCCGCCGCGTTCCTCGCGCACATACCACTTGGCATCGGCATCGCGCAGGACCGGGTGCTGCGGGTTCGACTTGCGCCATTCCACCAGGGCGGGGTCGGGCTCGGTGACGATATACTGGTGTTCGACCGGAATCGCCGGGGTCTTGATGCCCAGAAGCCGCGCGGTGCGCTGGGCGTGGTTGCCGGTGGCGGTGACGACATGTTCGGCCACGATCTCGAAGCGGTCGTCGGTGGCGATCAGCATCCCGCCCCTGTCCTCGAGCCGCGTGCAGGAGACGACCCATTCCGACCCGGTCCAGCGATAGCCGTCGACCTGCACCTTGCGCTCGATGCTGGCGCCCAGCTGCCGGGCCCCCTTGGCCATGGCCTGGGTCACGTCGGCGGGGTTGATGTAGCCGTCCTGCGGATGGAAGAGCGCGCCGATCAGGTCCTCGGTGCGGACCAGCGGCCAGCGGTCCTTGATCTCTTTCGGCGTCAGGAATTCGTGGTAGACCCCGGCGGTCTCGGCCACCGAGGAATAGAGCATGTATTCGTCCATCCGCGCCTGGGTCTGCGCCATGCGCAGGTTGCCGACGACGTAGAAGCCGGGGTTCAGGCCGGTCTCGGCCTCGAGCCCCTTGTAGAAATCCACCGAATACTTGTGGATGTGCGTCGTGGCGTAGGACATGTTGAACAAGGGCAGCAGGCCCGCCGCATGCCAGGTGGAGCCGGCGGTCAGTTCGTCGCGTTCCACCAGCAGCGTATCCCAGCCGGCCTTGGCCAGGTGATAGGCGATCCCCGTTCCGACGGCGCCGCCGCCGACGACCAGGGCTCTGACATGCGTTTTCATGGAAGGGACTCCCGCAGATGTTTGCCCCTATCTGCCAGAGCGGGCGGAACGGGGGCAAGGTCAGGCGACCTTTGCGGTCCGAAAACGACATGCCGTTGCCTCTGGCCCGGATCGGACCGACATGGCGGCGCGTTCCGGCGGGTTCCTCCATCGCCTTGCCCAAGTCTTGCCTGTTTCTTCCATTTCAACAGGCCCCATGGAATCGACAGAATCGTTTACCCGGCCGCCGGGGTCTTCCGCACCTCTTGGCCCCGCCCGCCCCGCGCTGGGGGCCCTTGCGGCGATCGTTCTCTGCTGGCTGTCCGAATATGCCGCTCAGGTCGCGACCTTCGGCCCGGGCGGAGAGCTGTCGCACCAGGGCCTTCAGGTCGCCGTCGCGCAAAGCGCAGTGCTGGTCACCGGGCTGGGGATCGCGCTGGCGGTGATCGGACGGCTCGACCTGCTGGTGCGGTCGGTGACGGTCCTGTTCCTTGCCGGCGCTGCGCTGAATCAGCTGGTCTGGACCCTGTTCCGCGAACTGCCGCAGCTTCATGCGACGGAAGCGCGGGTCAACCTGATCCGGGGCGCGGCGCATCTGGTGCAGGTCGCGCTGCTGGTCTGGCTTCTGCGCGCGCCCTTGCGCCAGTGGCTGCGGGCGGGGCTGGCGACGGCCGCGCTGTTCCTCGCGACGCAGGACATCGCGCTGCGCTGGTTCAACGTCGATGCGTTGTATGTCTTCCCCGATGCGAAGCGCCGCGTTCCGGTCGATGTCGAGGCACTTTATGCGGCGCAGGACCGGCTGATGGAAGAGCAGCTTGCCGGTCTTGCGCCCGGGCGGCCCGGCGAGCCGGATGTCTTTGCGCTGGCCCTCGGCGGCGCGGCGGATCAGTCGGTGTTCCTGACCGAGGTCGAGAGCGTCGCGCGCATCCTTGACACACAGTATGGCGCGGGCGCGCGGACCCTGCGGCTGGCCAACAGCCGCGCCCATCCGACCCGCTATCCGCTGGCCAACCGGGCGAACCTGGCCCGGGCCCTGTCCGAAATCGGCGCGCGGCAGGGGCCAGAGGACCTGGCCTTCCTGTTCCTCACCTCGCATGGCCGCGAGGAGGAGTTCGCGCTGGAGTTCGACGAGGCGGGAACCCGGAACCTGACCTCGGCCGAATTCAGGGCGATGCTGGACGCCAGCGGCATCGGCCCGGCGGTGATCGTGCTTTCGGCCTGCTTCTCGGGATCGTTCATCGACGACATCGCGGCGCCCGACCGCCTGGTGATCACCGCGGCGCGCCGGGACCGGACATCCTTCGGCTGCCGCGACGGGGCGGACTGGACCGAGTTCGGCAAGTCCTTCTTCGACCGCGCGCTGCGGGCGGACCCCGACCCGCGCAGGGCCTTTCCGGTCGCCGCCGCGGACGTGGCGCGGAAGGAGGCGGCAGACGGGCTGACGCCGAGCCTGCCGCAGGTCAGCGAAGGCGCCGCGATCGGCGCGGTGCTGGACCGGCTGCTGCTGCGCTGACGCGACGGCCGGTCTGCTTGCCGTTTCCCCGGTTCTTCCGCAATCTGGCACGGATCAGCAGGAGAGTCCCGCATGACCCGTTACAACCAGCCGCTCGGCGGCAACGAGATGCCGCGCTTCGGCGGGCCGGCGACGATGATGCGGCTGCCGGCGGCGACCAGCGCCAAGGGCCTGGACGCGGCCTTCATCGGCATTCCGATGGATCATGGCACCTCGAACCGGCCCGGCACGCGGCTGGGGCCGCGCCAGATCCGCGACGAAAGCCGGATGATCCGGCCCTACAACATGGCCACCGGCGCCGCGCCCTTCGACCACCTTCAGGTCGCCGATCTGGGCGATGTGGCGATCAACACCTTCGACCTGAAGAAAACGGTGGACATCATCACCGCGCATTACCGCGAGGTGCTGTCGCACGGCGTGATCCCGCTGACCCTTGGCGGCGACCACACGCTGACCTGGCCGATCCTGCGGGCCATAAGGGATCGTCACGGCCCCGTGGCGCTGATCCATGTCGATGCCCATGCCGACATCAACGAGACCATGTTCGGCGAGACGGTGGCCCATGGCTGCCCCTTCCGCCGCGCCTGGGAGGACGGTTGCCTGCAAAACGACAAGGTGTTCCAGATCGGCCTGCGCGCCACGGGCTATGCGGCGGACGATTTCGACTGGGGCCGCCGGCAGGGCTGGACGGTGGTGCAGGCCGAGGAATGCTGGATGAAGTCGCTGACCCCGCTGATGCGGATCATCCGCGACCGGATCGGAGATGCCCCGGTCTATCTGTCCTATGACATCGACAGCCTGGATCCGGCCTTCGCCCCCGGCACCGGCACGGTGGAGCCGGGCGGTCTGACCACCTGGCAGGGGCTGGAGATCATCCGCGGCTGCGCGGGGCTGAACCTGGTCGGCTGCGATCTGGTCGAGGTCTCGCCGCCCTATGACCCCACGGGCAATACCGCGCTGATCGGGGCGAATTTCCTTTACGAGATGCTTTGCGTGCTGCCCGGCGTGCCGCAGGCGCCGTCGCGGTTCTCGGGCCTGACCTTCTAGGCGGGGGCCTCAGTCGCCCCCGACCGTGCAGCGTTTGACGCCGTCCTTGCCGGTCGCGCAGGAAATGCCCTTGCCAGCGTCCTGGGGCGCGGGCTGGTTCTCGGTCTCGCCGCCGCCGAAGAACCCGCCGAGGAACCCGCCGCCGCCACCCGACCCGGCTTGCGCGGCTTGCGCCTCTGCCGCGGCGGCGCGGTCGGCGGCCGCGCGTTCGGCTTCGGCGGCGGCGCGGGCCTTGCGGTCGGCCAGATAGGCCTCGCGCTCGGCCTGTTCCATGGCCGAGGCCAGCACGATCACCGGCACCTTGCCAAGGCCTTCGACCTTGTCGATCACGCTGGCGTTCATCGCCTCGACATGCAGGGTCTCGAAGAAGGGCAGCAGTTCGGCGTCCTTCATCCGCTTCGGCGCGAGCACCCGCAGGTGGATCTGCGCGCCCACGTCGGCAAGGAACAGTCGGCCGCGAAAGCCTTCGGGCAGAAGATCCTCGGTCACGTCGAGGCCACGCACGGTCATGAATTCGGTGCCGCGGAACTCGGCGGTCATCATCTGCAACTCCATCCGCTGCTGCATGGCGGCAAGGCTGGTGAAGATGATGTTCGGGTAGCGCACGGCCCTGATCAGCACGGTGCGGTCGCCCTTTTCGTAGGCGAGCGTGACGGTCTCGGTCCCCGTGCCGGCACTGGCCTCGGCCATCTGTTCCAGGATGGCCAGGGCCTTGCGGTCGGCATTCCGGGTCGATTTCGGCAGGAAGGGCTTCACGTCGTCAGGCGTTGTGGCACGGACGGTCCAGCCTTCGGGCGGTTTCGGCAGCATGTCGGCCAGTTTCGACGGCATCCCCGCCGCATTGGCCGCGCCGGACAGCCCGGCGATGCGACCCGTCAGGCCCGAGACATATTCCTGGAAGGTCAAGCCTTCGGCATCCTCGCGCCCGGCCCATTTCGCCGACATGCGGTAATCGAAGTAGAGGTAGCCGCCTGCCATGATGGCGAACAGGATCAGCGAGCCGATCAGGCGTATCACGGGTCAGTCCTTCCCTTTGTCCCGGCCTTGCGGGTCTGTGCACAATGCGGTCCTAGCTGCAGATTCTGGCAAGCTTCGGGCAGAGGCGAAGAAATCATGCCTGTCGTCGCGCCGAGGCCAGCGCGAACAGGGCGGCGGCGACGACGATGATCGAGGGGCCGGCGGGCGTGTCCTGCCAGAGCGAGAGGCCAAGCCCGCCAAGCCCCGAGAGCGCGCCGATCAGGATGGCGAGGCCCGCCATGGACTCGGGCGTGCGGGCGAAGCCGCGGGCGGTGGCGGCGGGGACGATCAGCATGGCGGCGATCAGAAGGGCGCCGACGATCTTCAGCGCCAGGGCCACGACCAGGGCAAGCGCAAGGACGAGGATCAGCCGCTCGCGGTCGGGCCGCAGGCCGGCGGCAGGGGGCAGATCCACGGACAGCGTGGCGGGGGGAAGGGGCGGCCAGCGCCAGGCGAGAAGCGCGCCGACGGCCCC
>JBKBRG010000098.1:0-7801 GCA_046292325.1 Tabrizicola sp. | reverse complement strand
CCTTGGCGGCGATGGCCTGCTTGAAGATCATGTAGGGCAGCGTCGTGGACGCCGAGCCGGGGCCGCCCTGGGTGGTGGTGAAGATCTCGCCGAAGATGCCCAGAAGGAAGATCGTCTGGATCAGGATGACCACGGTGATCGCCCGGGTCAGATGCGGCAGGATGATGTAGCGGAAACGGGAGAAGGCCGATGCCCCGTCCATCTCGGCCGCCTCCAGCTGTTCCGACGACAGCGATTGCAGCGCGGTCAAAAGGATCAGCGTGGCGAAGGGCAGCCATTCCCAGCTGACGATGCCGATGACCGACCACATCGGATACTGCTCGAGGAACAGGATCGGCTGCGCGCCGAACCCACGGGCGATGGCCGAGAACAGCCCGTTCTGCGGGTGCATGAACAGGTTCTCCCAGATCGAGGCGGCGACGGGCGGCATCACGAAGAACGGCGCGATCACCAGGATCCGCAGGAAGCCCTGGCCCTTCACCGGCTGGTCGATCAGCAGCGCGATCAGGATGCCGAGCGTCACCGTGATGACCAGCACGCCCCCCACCAGCGCAAGCGTGTTGAAGAGCGCCAGCCAGAAATCGGGCGAGTCGAAGAACCAGACATAGTTGTTGAAGCCGACCCAGCCGGTCCGGTCCGGCGACAGAAGGCGGTAAAGCCGGAACGAATAGTAAAGCGTCATCGCCAGCGGCACGATCATCCAGATCAGCAGCAGCACGACCGACGGCGCGACCATCAACCTGGCGGCGAGGCGGCTGGAGTGGGTGGACATGGGCTCTCTCCCGAGGCAGATGACGAAAGGGGGCGGCCACCTCAGGGCCGCGCGGCAGATACATGCGCCTATCCAGGGAAGGTCGGCTTGCGGACATCGCAGCCCGCAAGCCGAAGGTGATCCCCGGGGGAATGGGAGGCACCCCCCGGGGTCGTTGTCACTTGATGTAGCCTGCGGCCTTCATCTCTTCGGTGACCGCCGCCTGAGCCTCGGCCAGCGCCTCGTCAGCCGTCTTGGACCCGGCCAGCGCGGCCGAGAAGATTTCGCCCACCGTGGTGCCAAGGCCCTGGAATTCCGGGATGGCGACGAACTGGACGCCGACATAGGGCACCGGCTTGACCGCCGGGTTGTTCGGATCGGCCGAGTTGATGCTGTCCAGCGTCATCTTGGCGAAGGGCACCTTGGCATATTCCGGGTTCGCATACAGCGAGCTGCGCGTGCCCGGGGGAACGTTCGCCCAGCCTTCCTTGGACGCGACCAGCGCCAGATAGTCCTTGTTGGTCGCCCAGTTGATGAAGGTCTTGGCCGCATCCTTGGCATCCGACGACGCCGGGATCGCCAGGCTCCAGGCCCAGAGCCAGTTGCCGCGCTTGCCGAGACCATTGTCGGGGGCGAGCGCAAAGCCCACCTTGTCGGCCACGGTCGAATCCTTCGGGTTGGTCACGAACGAGGCTGCGACGGTGGCGTCGATCCACATGCCGCACTTGCCCTGGTTGAACAGCGTCAGGTTTTCGTTGAACCCGTTGTTCGAGGCGCCCGCGGGGCCATAGTTGTTCATCAGGTTCAGGTAGAAGTCGAGCGTCGCCTTCCACTCGGGCTGATCGAACTGGGGCACCCAGTTCTCATCGAACCAGCGCGCGCCAAAGCTGTTCGACATGGCGGTCAGGAAGGCCATGTTCTCGCCCCAGCCCGCCTTGCCGCGCAGGCAGATGCCGTTGATGTCGGCGTCGCGGTTGGTCATCGCCTTGGCCGCGGCCTCGATGTCGGCCCAGGTCGGCGCCTCGGGCATGGTCATCCCGGCGGCTTCCATCAGGTCCTTGCGATACATCACCATCGAGCTTTCGCCGTAGAAGGGCGAGGCATAAAGGGTGCCGTCCACGGTCAGCCCGCCGCGGATCGCCGGAAGCAGGTCGTCCACGTCATATTCGGCGGGCAGATCGTTCAGGCTTTCCAGCCAGCCCTGCTTGCCCCAGATCGGAACCTCATAGGTGCCGATCGTGATCACGTCATACTGACCGCCGCCGGTGGCGATGTCGGTCGTGACGTTCTGGCGCAGGACGTTTTCCTCCAGCGTCACCCACTCGACCTTGATGTCGGGGTGCTTGGCATAGAAGTCGTCCATCAGGCCCTGCATGCGGACCATGTCGCCATTGTTCACGGTGGCGACGGTAATGGTCGTCTCGGCACCGGCCACGCCCGCAAGCGTGACAAGGGCCGTTGCACCCAGAAGGGCGCGAAGGGTCTTGGTCATGTGGTCCTCCCTGGAACAGCGTATGAGCAAATCATCGCGTGCCGGGTAAATGCTCACAATTGCCACAGAGTCGTCAAGCCCCCTTCTTTGCTGCAAGCGCGAAGGTCAGGGCCGGGCGAGGAGCGCCCGGGCAGTTGGCTCATCAGTGATCAAGCCATTGATGATGTGCGATTTCAACGCGCCGTAGATCGCCTGGAGCTTGGATGCGCCCGCGGCAATTCCAATCGATGGGCGCGGCAGGCCCGGGGCCACGCGCACGCCACCGGTCCTGCGATTGGTGCCGAGGTCAAGGTAACGCCCCTCCGAATCATAGACCCAGCCCGCGACCTCGCCCGCTGCACCGGCGGCCTGCATCTCTTCCAGTTCGTCTCGGCTGACAAAACCATCGGCCAGCAGCGGAGCGTCGTTCGTCATCTGGCCGACGCCGACGAAGATGACATCGGCCTTCTGCGCCAGCTCCACCACCTTCCGCACCGGGCCAAGGCGGTGGAAGGCAGCATTCTCTTCGGGCGTCGGGCTGATCACCGGGACCGGCATCGGGTAATGCGGCGCCCGGACCTTGTCGGCGATCCGCATCACCACGTCGAAGAAGCTGGCCGAACCGTCCGGCGCGATATTGCCGATCAACGAGACAAGGCGATGCTGTGGCGCCTCGATCTCGACCATCGCGTCCACCATCCCCCGCATGGCCCGCCCGGTCCCCAGCCCGATCACCAGCGGGTCGGGCATCCGCAGGAAACGCTCCAGTTCGGCCGCCGCCGCCGGGGCAAGCCCGCGGACCGGATCGGCCCCCTGGCCCAGACCGGGGGTCACGCGCACCCGGTCCAGCCCGAAACGGTCGCGCAAGCCGGCCTCGAGGTCCAGACAGGCGCCGATGCGGTGGTTCAGGCGGACATGGATCAACCCTTCCGACATCGCCCGGCTCACCAGCCGCTGCGCCCGCTGGCGGCTGATCCCCAGTTCGTTGGCGATCTGGTCCTGGGTCATCCCCGCGACATAATAGAGCCACCCGGCCCGGGCGGCTTCGTCCTGCAAGGTGGGTTCGCTGCTCATGCTGCCTGCCTGCCGAGACCCGGCGCAATCTGGAAGAACTCGGCAAAGCTGGCAAGCCTGCGGTGCGGGCGGGCGTCCTCGGGTTCTGGCGGCGCGTCGGCTCCCAGATGGCTGCCGCCGACAAAGCGCCAGACGGTCATGCCCGCGGCCAGCCCGGCGCGCAGGCCGGTCAGGCTGTCCTCGATCACCAGGGTCCTCGCCGGTGCGGCCCCCATCCTTTCAGCCGCGTGGAGGAACAGGTCCGGCGCCGGTTTGCCGCGCGGGACCATCGTCGAGGTGAAGACCCGGTCCCCCACCAGATCGGTCAGGCCGACCAGTTTCAGTGACATCTCCACCCGTCTGGGAGACGAGGACGTGGCCACGCAGAACGGCACGCCGATCCCTTGCAGCACCTCATGCACATGCGGCACCACCTTGAGGTCGGCCTGAAAGGCGGCCAGCAGCGCCTCGCGATACTGCGCCTCGAACTCGGGCGGCAGGTCCAGACCGAATTCGCGCCGGATCGTTTCCATCACCACGGGGTAGCTGCGGCCGAGGAAATGGCGCTCGACGTAGGCCAGGTCGATGGCCAGACCGAGGCGCGCGAGTTCTGTCACCAGCATCCGCGCGCTGATGATCTCGCTGTCGATCAGCACGCCGTCGCAGTCGAAGATGACAAGGTCGAAATCGCTCATGCGCCCATGCGTAGCGCAAGGCGCGAGTCAAAGGTAGCCCTGCGAGCGGAAGCTCAGTTCCCGGCTCTTGCCGATGATGAGGTGGTCGTGCAGCGCTAGGCCCAGGGCATCGCAGGCGTCCTTGACCTGATGGGTCATCGCCAGATCGGCGTCCGACGGGGTGGGGTCGCCCGAGGGGTGGTTGTGGACCAGGATCAGCGCGCTTGCGTTCAGCTCCAGCGCGCGCTTGACGATTTCGCGCGGATAGACGGGGACGTGATCGACGGTGCCCCTGGCCTGCTCCTCGTCGGCGATCAGCACGTTCTTGCGGTCGAGGAAGAGGACACGGAACTGTTCGGTCTCGCGGTGCGCCATCGTGGTGTGGCAATAGTCCAGAAGCGCGTCCCAACCGGACAGCACCGGCTTCTGGATCACCCGCGCCCGCATCATGCGTTGGGCGGCGGCCTCGACCAGTTTCAGTTCCAGCACCACCGCAGGGCCGGCGCCCTTGACCATCTGAAGGCGTGCCGGAGAGGCGGTCACGACCCGGTTGAAATCCCCGAACGTGTCGAGGAGGAGCCGGGCCAGCGGCTTGACATCCTGCCGGGGAATGGCGCGGAAGAGGACCAGTTCCAGCAGTTCGTAATCGGGCAGCGCCGCGCCGCCCGCCTGCAGGAAGCGCTCGCGCAGGCGCTGGCGGTGGTCGGCGATGTAGGACGGCAGCCGCCCGGTCAGCGCCTGCGGTTCCGCCTCATCGGCATCCCCCGCAGGCGCGACCAACGGCAGAAGGGGCTCGTCGCAGGACCTGACCATGACGGCAGGAGTCGCATGTCATGGTTGAAGAAGCGTTAACGCGACCCCTGCCTGCTCGTGCGACTTCCCCGTCGCGTCGGCAGCCCCCGGGCGAATGGCGCCCGGAATGCGCGACGAGCGGCCCGCTCAGCCCTTCATCCCGTCCCAGAAGCCCTTGACCTTGCCGAAGAAGCTGGAGCTTTCGGGGTTGTTCTCCTCGCTCAGCTTCTCGAACTCGCGCAACAGCTCGCGCTGCCGCGCGGTCAGGTTCACCGGGGTCTCGACCGCAAGCTCGATCACCATGTCGCCGGTGTTCGAGGACCGCAGCGCCGGCATGCCCTTGCCGCGCAGCCGCATCTGCTTGCCCGACTGCGCCCCGGCCGGGACCTTCACCCGCGCCTTGCCACCGTCGATCGTCGGCACCTCGATCTCGCCACCCAGGGCAGCCGTCGGCATCGAGACCGGCACCCGGCAGAACAGGTGGATCCCGTCGCGCTGGAAGATCGCGTGTTCCTTCACCTCGATGAAGATGTAGAGATCCCCGTTCGGCCCGCCGCGCAGACCCGCTTCGCCCTCGCCGGCCAGCCGGATGCGCGTGCCGGTTTCCACCCCTTGCGGAATGTTCACCGACAGCTGGCGTTCGCGATGGACCCTGCCCTGGCCACCGCAGGTCCGGCAGGGGTTCTTGATGATCTGGCCCATGCCGTTGCACTGGTGGCAGGTGCGTTCGATGGTGAAGAAGCCCTGCTGAGCCCTTACCTTGCCCATGCCGTTGCAGGTCGGACAGGTGACCGGATCGGCCCCGCCTTCCGCACCGGACCCGTGGCAGGTGTCGCAGGTCACGGAGGTGGGCACCTGGATCGTCTTCTGGACCCCCGAATAGGCCTCTTCCAGCGAAACCCGCAGGTTGTAGCGCAGGTCCGAGCCGCGCTGAGCCCGGCTGCGACCACCGCCGCCGCCACGGCCCATGAAATCGCCGAACAGGTCCTCGAACACATCCGAGAAGGCGGATGCGAAGTCGCCCTGCTGGCCATAGCCGCCGGGACGCGGGCCACCGCCCATGCCGCCTTCAAAGGCCGCATGGCCGAAACGGTCGTAGGCCGCCTTCTTCTGCTCGTCCTTCAGGACGTCGTAGGCCTCGTTCACTTCCTTGAACTGGGCCTCGGCCTGCGTTGCGGTCCGGGTGCAGCTCTTTCGCCTTCGTCCGGTAGGCCCTCTTCAGCTCTTCGGCCGACGCGCCCTTCCTGACCCCGAGCACTTCGTAATAGTCGCGCTTTGCCACGGCAAAACCCCCATCTGGAACCGAGGAGGGGCGGCCCGTTTCCAGACCGCCCCCTTCCCGTGTTCCCGCGGCTTACTTCCGCTTGTTGCTGCCCAGGTCCTCGAAGTCGGCGTCGACGATGTCATCGTCGTCCACCGGGCGCGGCTCGTCGTCACCCGAACCGCCTTCGGCCTGGCTCGCCTTGTAGATCGCCTCGCCCAGCTTCATTGCGGCTTCGGTCAGGTTCTGGATCGCCGACTTGATCTTGCCGGCATCCTCGCCCTTCAGCGCCTCTTCCAGCGGGCTCATCGCCAGTTCGATCGCCTCGACGGTCGAGGGATCGACCTTGTCGGAATGTTCCGCCAGGCTCTTCCTGGTCGAGTGCAGCAGGCTTTCGCCCTGGTTCTTCGTCTCGACCAGTTCCTTGCGGGCGCGGTCAGCCTCGGCATTCGCCTCGGCGTCCTTGATCATCTTCTCGATGTCCTCTTCCGACAGGCCGCCCGAGGCCTGGATCGTGATCTGCTGCGCGCGACCCGTGCCCTTGTCCTTGGCCGAGACCGAAACGATGCCGTTGGCGTCGATGTCGAAGGTCACCTCGATCTGCGGCACGCCGCGGGGTGCCGGCGGGATCTGTTCCAGGTTGAACTGGCCCAGAAGCTTGTTGTCCGCCGCCATTTCCCGTTCGCCCTGGAAGACGCGGATCGTCACCGCGTTCTGGTTGTCCTCGGCGGTCGAGAAGACCTGGCTCTTCTTCGTCGGGATCGTCGTGTTGCGGTCGATCAGCCGGGTGAACACGCCGCCCAGCGTCTCGATGCCCAGCGACAGCGGGGTCACGTCCAGCAGCACCACGTCCTTGACGTCGCCCTGCAGCACGCCGGCCTGGATCGCAGCGCCCATCGCCACCACTTCATCGGGGTTCACGCCCTTGTGGGGTTCCTTGCCGAAGAACCTGGTGACCTCTTCGATCACCTTCGGCATCCGGGTCATGCCGCCGACCAGGACGACCTCGTCGATGTCGTCCTTGCTGACACCGGCATCCTTCAGCGCCGCCTGGCAGGGCTTGATCGACTTCTTGATCAGGTCATCGACCAGGCTTTCCAGCTTGGCGCGGGTCAGCTTGACCACCAGGTGCAGGGGCTGCCCGGTGTTCTTGTCCATGCTGATGAACGGCTGGTTGATCTCGGTCTGCTGGCTGGAGGAAAGCTCGATCTTCGCCTTCTCGGCCGCTTCCTTCAGCCGTTGCAGCGCCATCTTGTCCAGCGTCAGATCGACGCCATGCTCTTTCTTGAACTCATCGGCCAGATACTGGACGATGCGCATGTCGAAGTCTTCGCCGCCCAGGAAGGTGTCGCCGTTGGTGGACTTCACCTCGAACAGGCCGTCGTCGATTTCCAGGATGGTGATGTCGAAGGTGCCGCCGCCAAGGTCATAGACGGCGATGGTCTTCGATTCCTTCTTGTCCAGGCCATAGGCCAGCGCTGCCGCCGTGGGCTCGTTGATGATGCGCAGGACTTCGAGGCCCGCGATCTTGCCCGCGTCCTTGGTGGCCTGACGCTGCGCGTCGTTGAAGTAGGCCGGAACCGTGATGACGGCCTGGGTAACGGGTTCACCCAGGTAGGACTCGGCGGTTTCCTTCATCTTTTGCAGGATGAAGGCCGAAATCTGCGACGGGCTGTATTTCTCGCCGCGCACTTCGACCCAGGCATCGCCGTTGCCGCCGTCCACGATCTTGTAGGGGACAAGCTTCTTGTCCTTCTCGACCTCGGGGTCGCCCAGGCGGCGGCCGATCAGGCGCTTGA
>JBKBRG010000097.1:0-7814 GCA_046292325.1 Tabrizicola sp. | reverse complement strand
CCAACCTGATGGTCATGGCGGTCGCGGCCTTGCTGCTTGAGGTCGGCTTCCGCAGGGCGCATCCCTGGTTGCTCTCTGGTCCGCAACGGCCGAAACTGCTGATCATGCTGGTCGGCGTGGGTATCTGGGTGCTGGCCGTGGTGACCGTGGGGGTCTGGAGCTGGGCCATGACGCTGCACTGGCTTGGCGCCTTCACGACACGGGAAGAGTCACTCTATTTCGCGCTGGTGTCCTTCACCACCCTTGGCCTGGGCGATGTGGTCCCGGCCAGTGAGTGGCGCATTCTTGCCGTGATGTCGGCAGTCAACGGATTCCTCGGCTTTGGCCTCCTGACCGCGCTGCTGGTCGAGGCGCTGCGGCAGGTGCGGCTGGCGCAGCTTGAAAGCCGCCACCACGGATGAGGGCGGGTGCCGCAGCCCCGCGTCGGGGGCTTGCGCTGCCTGCCGTTCAGCCCTTCAGCTCTTGCGTGATCCGCACCGGTCCGACCGCGCCCTTCAGCTTGGCGCGGTAGATCACCACGCCCTCGGCCACCCGCATGACATAGGTGCGGGTTTCGGCGAAGGGGATGGTTTCCACCCAGTCCACCACGTCCACCTCGGGGCGGCGGGGATCGCCGAACTCGGCGCTCCAGCGCCGGGGGCGGCCAGGACCCGCGTTGTAGCCCGAGGCGATCAGCGCGATCGAGGGCCCGAACTCGGCGACCATCTCGGCCAGATAGGCCGCGCCCATGGCCACATTGTAGGCCGGGTCCGAGATCAGCTTGCCGGCGTCGAAGTCCTTGCCCAGCTTGCCGGCCATCAGCTTCGCCGTGCCCGGCAGCACCTGCATCAGCCCGCGCGCGTCGGCCGACGAGCGGGCGGCCGGGTCGAACTCGGACTCGCGCCGCGCGATGGACAGGGCCAGCGCGCGGCTGACCTTCAGCCCGTCCGGCACGAAGTCGGGGATCGGATAATAGGCATGCGGCAGGATCAGCCCGCGTTCAGCCCCCGCCTTGGCGATCAGAAGTGCCAGGTTCGGATCGCCCCAGGCCAGCGCCATGTCGGCCAGTTGGGCCAGGCCGGTCGCGTCCTGGCTTTCACCGAGATGCAGCAGGAACCGCTTGGCCAGGGTCCTGTCCCCCGCCTTGTGCAGGATCTCGGCCGCGGCAAGCACCGAGGACTGGGTGAATTTCGCCCCGCGCCAGTCCGGCGTGGCAGGCCGGCCCAGCAGCCCCGCGTCCAGCGCAAGCCCCAGCCGTTCGGCGGCCAGTAGCCCGTAGTAGGCGGTCTGATGCCTTGCGGCGGCCTTGTAGCTGCCCGATCCGTCCTTGCCAGCCGCCTCTTCGGCCCGTCCGATCCAGTAATGCGCCCGCGCCAGGCTGATCGGGGTCGAGACCCCGGCCAGCAGATGCCGGAAGTGCCTTTCCGCCGTGGCCGGGTCGTTCAGCCGCCGAAGCGCGATGAAACCCGACAGGAACTCGAGATCGGCATAGGCCGAGGCGCCGCTGTCGGTCGGCAGGTGGTGGTTTGCGGCCACCCGGTAGGCCTCCTTCGCGCGACCCTGCCGCATCAGCCAGCGCGCCAGCAGCGCCCGCCGCTCGGCCCAGGCCTGCGGCCGCCCCAGGCTTTCGGCCGATTTCGACCGCTCGAGGATCAGCTCGGCCGCCTCGTCGTAGAGATCCTTCTTCATCCGCCAGATGAATCGGTCATGGGCCAGTCCGGGATCGCCGGCCCGCGTCTTCGGCACTGCCTCGATCAGCCCGGTGACGCCCTTGCCCCGGGTCTGAAGCGCGATCCGGGCGCGGGCGAGGGCGCGCAGATCCTCTGGAACGCGAGGCAGCATGCGCTCTGCCTCCTGCGTGCGGCCCTCCCAGAGCAGATTGTCAAGCCGCGCCTCGTGGACGAAGCCCACGCCCTCGGGTGAAAGGGCGATCATCTCCTGCTCCTGCTCGGGCGAGAAGGGCAGGCTGGACCAGGCCCGCATCGCCTCGGTCTCGGCATCCGCCGCGCGGCCCGCCGCAAGCAGGGCGCGGACATAGGCGATGGCGCCCTGGCCGGTCCTGGGGGGGCCGGCCTCGAACCAGGCGATCACCCGGGCCGGGTCGGTGGATCGCGCCACCGCCTCTTCGCCCTTCTCGCGCAGCAGCGCGAGGCCCGGCCAGTCCGGGCGGCGTTGCAGGAAGGCTTCGTAATCGCCCAGCCGCCCCTCGCCGGCGCGCAGGCGTTGCCAGTCGATCACGTCGCGCCCGACGCCCGAGGGCGCCACGGCCAGCGCACCGTCGAAATCCTTGTCCGCGGCCAGCTCCAGCGCCGTCCGCATTGCCTGTGTGACATCTGCTGCCACCGGTTGCGCGAGGATGGCCAAGGCCAGTGCCAGCGCCCGGATCGTCTTTTTCCTGCTCATGGGCCGGAATCTGCCTGACACGGCGTCTGCCGACAACCCACGACTGCGTTAGTGGCAAGACTTGGCTTTGCACCGACCAGCGGCTAAGACAGGCGCGGTCTGTCCGGGCAATCCCGCCCATCATAGGAGAAGCGTCATGATCAGAGGGTCTCTTCCTGCCCTGGTGACGCCGTTCAAGAACGGCGAACTGGATCTGGTGACGCTGAAGAAACTGGTGGACTGGCACATCGCCGAGGGCTCGCACGGTCTGGTGCCGGTGGGAACGACGGGGGAAAGCCCGACGCTTTCCCACGCCGAACACCAGCGGGTGATCGAGGAAGTGGTCGCCGCCGCCGCCGGCCGGGTGCCGGTGATCGCGGGGGCGGGGTCGAACAACACGGTGGAAGGGATCAGCCTGATCCGCCATGCCGAGAAGGTGGGGGCGGATGCGGCGCTGGTCGTCACGCCCTATTACAACAAGCCCACTCAGGCCGGCCTGATCGCGCATTTCACCGCGCTGCACGACTGCTGCACCCTGCCGATCATCATCTATAACATCCCCGGCCGCTCGGTCATCGACATGACGCCGGACACGATGGGCCAGTTGGCGAAACTGCCGCGGATCATCGGGGTCAAGGACGCCACCGGCAAGATCGAGCGCGTCAGCCAGCAGCGCGCCGCCTGCGGCAAGGACTTCATCCAGCTGTCGGGCGAGGACGCGACCGCGCTGGGCTTCAACGCCCATGGCGGGGTGGGCTGCATCAGCGTGACGGCCAACGTCGCGCCGCGCCTGTGTGCCGAGTTCCAGGAGGCGACCCTGCGCGGCGATTATGCCAGCGCGCTGGAGTATCAGGACCGCCTGATGCCGCTGCACGAGGCGATCTTCATCGAGCCCGGTCTCGTCGGCGCGAAATACGCGCTGTCGCTGCTTGGCCTCTGCTCGGAAGAGGTGCGCCTGCCGCTGGTCGGGCTGACCGATGGCACCAAGGCGAAGATCAAGGCGGCCATGAAGCACGCCGGGCTGATCTGAGGCCGGCTGCCCTTGGTGGAATCTGCGGATCCCCCTGGAAGGATCTGCGTCCCGTTCGCCCCTTGCGGTGTGCTTGCCATTCCGGCCTGCCCCGCGCAGGTTGTCCCGGACGGAGGCCGCGATGCGCACATCGAAAGTCATTCATGTCGTCTCGGCCCATGCCGAGGGCGAGGTCGGCGACGTGATCGTGGGTGGGGTCGCTCCTCCTCCCGGTGCGACGCTTTGGGAGATGCGCGCGGCGCTCTGGCGCGACCAGAGCCTGCGCAACTTCGTCCTGAACGAGCCGCGCGGCGGCGTGTTCCGGCATGTCAACCTGCTGGTGCCGCCGAAAGACCCGCGCGCGCAGATGGGCTTCATCATCATGGAGCCCGAGGACAACCCGCCGATGTCGGGCTCGAACGCGATCTGCGTGGCGACGGTGCTCTTGGACAGCGGCATCCTGCCGATGACCGAGCCGGTGACCGAACTGGTGCTCGAGGCGCCGGGGGGCCTCGTCAGGGTCCGCGCCGACTGCCGGGACGGCAAGGCCGAGCGGATCCATGTGCAGAACCTGCCCAGCTTCGCCGACCGGCTGGACCTGCCGCTCGATCTGCCGGGGCTGGGCCGGCTGACGGTGGATCTCGCCTATGGCGGCGACAGTTTCGTGGTGGTGGATGCGGCCGCCCTCGGCCTTTCCCTTGCGCCCGAAGAGGCCCATGCCCTGGCGAGATTGGGGGTGAAGATCACCCGGGCCGCCGACGCGCAGCTGGGCTTCCGCCATCCCGGGAACCCGGAGTGGCGGCATTTCTCGTTCTGCCTGTTCGCCGGGCCGCTGACCCGCGTTGCCGGGGGCTGGGAAACGCGGCATGCCGTCTCGATCCGGCCGGGCAAGATCGACCGCTCGCCCACCGGGACGGCGGTTTCGGCGCGGCTGGCGATCCTTGCGGCGCGCGGCCAGATCGGCGCGGGCGAGGTTCTGCGCGCGCATTCGCTGATCGGCGGGCAGTTCGAGGGGCGGATCCTCGGCGTGGCGAAGGTCGGCGAACTGGACGCGATCCTGCCCGAGATCTCGGGCCGGGCCTGGATCACGGGGACGCATCAGCACATGCTGGACCCCGCCGACCCCTGGCCCGAGGGCTACCGGCTGTCCGACACCTGGGGCGCCCGATGACGCTGGTCAAACCGTTCGGGCCGGTCACGCAGACCCCCGACCCATGCCCGAGGGGCCTGAGGAGGGCAGCTTGCCGCTGACCGACAACCAGCGCGGTGCGCTCTACATGACCGCCTCGATGGCGGGTTTCGCTGTCGAGGACGTGTTCGTCAAGGCCGCCGCCCGACACCTGCCCCTGGGCCAGGTCCTGCTGACCATCGGCCTTTTTGGCATGCTCGTCTTCGCCGCCATGGCCGCGCGTCGGGGCGAGCCGGTCCTGCCCGCCGCCTTCCTCTCGCGGCCCATGCTGATCCGCTGCGGGTTCGAGATCGCCGGGCGCCTGTTCTATGGTCTGGCGATCACGCTGACCGCACTGTCCACCACCTCGGCGATCCTGCAGGCCACGCCGCTGGTCGTCGTGGCGGGGGCGGCCCTGGTCTTTGGCGAGCGTGTCGGCCTGCAACGCTGGCTGGCGGTTCTGGTGGGGTTCCTGGGCGTGCTGGTCATCCTGCGGCCGGGGGCGGACTTCTCGGCGCTGTCGCTGCTTGCGGTGGTCGGGCTTCTGGGCTTTGCCGGACGGGATCTGGCGACCCGCGCGGCGCCGAAGGGCCTGTCGAACCGGCAGCTTGGCGCGCTGGGCTTTGCCATGCTCGCCGTCGCCGGGGCGATCCTCCTGCTGGTCAGCGGCGGGGCACGGTTGCCGGACCCGGCGGACCTCGCCCGGCTGGCCGCCGGCACTGTCTTCGGCATGGCCGGATACCACGCCCTGACCCATGCCATGCGGACCGGAGAGGTCTCGGCCGTCACGCCGTTCCGCTACACGCGGCTGCTTTTCGCCATGGTGCTGGCCATGGCCCTGTTCGGCGAACGCCTCGACCTTGCCACCTGGATCGGCGCGGCGCTGGTCGTGGGGTCAGGTGTCTTCGCACTGACCCGGAAATAGACCGGAGGTCGCCCCCTGGCCGAAGGCCAGCGTCGGCACATCGACGATGGTCGAGCCGCCGTCCACGGTCAGCACCGCGCCGGTTATCATCGCGGCATCGTCAGAGCAGAGGAAGGCGATCGCCGCCGCCACCTCGTCGGGATGCGCCGGGCGCCCCATGGGCACGTCGCGCGTGACCAGCGCATAGGCGGCCTCGCGGCTGGCCAGACCCTGCCGGGCGCAAAGCGCGTCCATCTCGGCATCGGCCATCTCGGTCGTGACCCAGCCGGGGCAGACGGCATTGCAGCGGACCCCCTGCCGCCCGAAATCCCGCGCGATGGACCGGACCAGACCGATCTGGGCGTGTTTGGCGACGGTATAGCCGAAGGCGCCCGCCGGTGCGGCGAGGCTGGCGATCGAGGCGGTGACGGCGATCGCGCCCCGGCGGAGGACGAGCTGCGGCAGCGCCGCGCGCAGAAGGATCACCGCCGTGTCCAGATTGGCCCGACGCGCGGCATCCCAGTCGGCATCCGTCGTCTCGGCCAGCGTGGCAAAGCCGTGCCCGCCGGCATTGGCGACGACGACATCCAGCCCGCCGAACCGCTCGCGGGCAACCGCCACCGCCGCCGCCGCATCGGCCGGATCGGCGGCGTCGCCCGTGCAGACCGCCGCGCCGATCGGGCCGGCGACGGCCATGAGCTGCGCCTGCCTGCGCCCCATCACCACGACCTGCGCGCCTTCGCCGGCCAGACGCCGGGCGGTCGCCGCCCCGATGCCGGTGCCGCCGCCCGAAACCAGCGCCACCTTGCCCGCGAAGCGCCCGCTCATGCCGCGGCCTTGCCCGGCGGCACGATGCCGGCCGCGACCCAGGCATCCAGCTGCGCCAGCACCGCGTCGCAGAAGGCGGGATCGTTGATGTGGCAGTCGAGCACGGTCAGATCCACCCGCCCGCGGAAGGCGGCCTCTGCGGCCTCGGTGAAGGCGGCCAGACCCTCGGGGTCATGCGCGGCCTCGCCGAAGCGGTCCCATTCCTCGATCCCGCCCTTTGGCAGGAAGACATGCGTCGGCCCCCTGGCCCCGGCAAGCCTGTCCGCCATCGCCCGGGCCAGGTCGCGGCGTTCGTCGGGGGTGAAGGCCACGCTCTTGATCAGGCGGTTGTGGACATGGAACGGACGGTCGCGGAAGCGTTCGGGAAAGTCCTGCCAGCCGGCGAAGTCCAGGATGTCGGCCGCCCCCGGCGCCACCATCTGCGGCGTTCCGCTGCGTCCCGCTCCGGTCAGCCGGTCGGCCCCGGCGCTGACCAGCGAGCCGCCCTGGGCGTTCACGAACTCCTGCAGCGAGAAATCCATGACACAGGCGAAATGCCCCTCGGCGGCCAGCCGCTCGAAGGCCATGCCGCCCATGCCGGTGGTGTGGAACACCGCGATGTCATAGCCGCGCCGGGTGAGTTCAGGGTGCAGGCGCTTCATGTATTTCAGACAGGACGAGCCCAGCGAGGTCATCCCGATCAGGGGCCGGTCGAAGGCGGGCGGCTCCACCGCCTCGGTCGCCCCCAGCACCGCCCCCGCCGCCTGGCTGAGCGAGGACTTGCACAGCGGGTTCAGCCCATACAGCCCCCCGGCCCAGAGGATGAACTGCACGTCCGCCGCCATGCGGTCCGGCGCGATCAGCGGAGAGCCGGCCACCGTCGAGACGATGTATTTCGGCACCCCCAGCGGCAAGGCCTGCGCGCAGTCCAGCGCAAGGTCGGTGCCCATCGTGCCCCCCAGCGCGATCATGCCCTGAAACCGCCCCTCGTCGTAAAGCCGCCGGGTCAGGGCCGCGGCGCCGGCGCTCATCCGGGCGAAGGCCTCGCCTTCCTCGCCCAGGGCGATCAGGCCCTCGATCGTCTCGCCCGCCGCGGCCGCGACCGCGTGCTTGCCGACATCGACCGGGATCCGCGCCTCGCCGAGGATGCTGACATCCATCGCCAGGACCGCGCCCCCCTGGGCGCGGATCCGGCCGATCAGATAGTCGAGTTCGTCCGCCTTGGTGTCGAACGTGCCGATGACCAGGATGCATTTCGCCATGCCTCGCCTCCCCCCGTGAAAGCCGTGTGATCCCGTAGCCAGCCCGCACACAGCGCCCGCGCCTCGGCCACGAAGCGCGCGTTGCGCTCGACCCCGCCCGGCTCGGCCATGCGCGGCACGATCCAGCCGACATAGGTCAGGGCGCGCAGTGCGATGAACAGGTCCAGATGCGCCAGGTCGAGCGGCCGCCGCCCTTGATAGCCCGCGATCAGCGCCGCCCTCAGGGATGGATAGTCGGGCTCGTCCATGGATTTGAGCAGGACCGTGGCCAGGTCGAACAGGCGATAGCCGAAACCGCCGTCG
>JBKBRG010000096.1:0-7827 GCA_046292325.1 Tabrizicola sp. | reverse complement strand
CCCAGCGATAGCCTGCGTGGACGCCACCCAGCCAGCCGTTGCCGTCAAGGCCCGCGCCGTCCGAATCCACATCGCCATAGCCCAGCTGCGCCCCGACATAGGCACCCGACCAGTCAACCCCAGGGGCGACATAGGGTGCGGGCGCCGGGGCGACGACCGGCTCTTGTGCGACCACGGTCGGGCCACCGGCGAAAGCCGGGGCGGTCAGCGCGGCGGTGGCCACCAATGCTGCGATAGTTTTCATTTCTGTCTCCTTGTTCTGGCCCTCGTCGGCACGGCACTTGCGCACGGGCCGCACGGGGCTATGCACCGCAATTGGACTTTGCCGGCCCCGGCGCAATGGCCGCTCACGCGCGGTTGATGGGCCGTGTGCAGCACCGGCGGGGACATGCCGAGGATCCGGCCGGTTTCGGCCAGAGCTTGCCAACTTTCCGGTGTCGGGCGGCGGTCAGGCCCGCTCGGCCAGGGTCAGCCACTCGGTCTCCGCCGCCTCCAGCGCCTCCTGCCGCTCGGCCAGCGCCTCGGTCGCCTTGCGGAACTTGACCGGTTCCCGGGTGAAGAGATCGGGGTCGGCGAGCAGGGTCGAAAGCTTGCCGATCTCGGCCTCCAGCCGCGCGATCAGGTCCGGCAGGTCCTCCAGCCGCTTGCGTTCGGTGAAGGTCAGGCCGCCGCCCTTGGCCACCGGCTCGACCTTCGCCGCCACCGGGGCACGAGCGGCACGCGGGGCCGGCCTGGACGCCGGCTCGGCCGGCGCCGGGCGCTGCGCGGCATAGTCCGACCAGCCGCCGGGATAGACCGTCGCCCTGCCCTCGCCCTCCATCGCGACGGTCGAGGTCGCCACGCGGTCGATGAAATCGCGGTCGTGGCTGACCAGAAGCACCGTGCCGTCATAATCGCCCAGGATGTCCTGCAGCAGGTCCAGCGTCTCCACGTCCAGATCGTTGGTCGGCTCGTCCAGGATCAACAGGTTCGACGGCTGCGCCATCAGCTTGGCCAGCAAGAGCCGCGCCCGTTCCCCGCCCGACAGGCTGCGCACCGGGGCGCGGGCCTGACGTTCGTCGAACAGGAAATCCTTGAGATACCCCACCACATGCCGCGGCGAGCCACGCACCATCACCTGATCCGAGGCGCCCGAGACCCGCATCAGCGGATCGACCGTCAGGTTCTCCCAGAGGCTGGCCTCCAGATCGAGCCGCGTCCGCGTCTGGTCGAAGACCGCGATCTCCAGGTTGGTGCCAAGCGTCACCGTCCCCGCATCCGGTTGAACTTCGCCGATCAACATCTTGAGAAGCGTGGTCTTTCCAACCCCGTTCGGCCCGACGAAGGCCACCCGGTCGCCGCGCAGGACGCGCAGGCTGAAGTCCTTCACGATGACCTTGCCATCGTAGGCCTTGCTCAGCCCCGCGGCCTCGATCACCTTCTTGCCCGAGATCGGCCCCGCATCCAGCGCGAAGGCCGCGGTGCCCTGCCGGCGGATCTGCGCCTTGCGTTCGGCCCGCAGGGCTTGCAAGGCCCGCACCCGCCCCATGTTGCGCTTGCGCCGGGCGCTGATGCCTTCCACCGCCCATTTCGCCTCGGCCCGGATCTTGCGGTCGAGCTTGTGGCGCGCCTCGTCCTCTTCGGCCCAGACCTGTTCGCGCCAGTCCTCGAAGCCCTCGAAACCCGCCTCGCGCCGGCGCACCTCGCCCCGGTCGATCCACAGCGTCGCCTTCGACAGGGCCCGAAGGAAGGCGCGGTCGTGGCTGATCAGCACGAAGGCCGCCCGGGTCTCGCGCAGCTCGGCCTCCAGCCATTCGATGGCCTGGATGTCCAGATGGTTCGTCGGTTCGTCCAGCAGCATCAGCTCGGGCGCCTCGGCCAGCAGCCTGGCCAGCGCCGCCCGCCGCCTCTCGCCGCCCGAGGCGGTGGCGACCGGGGTCGCGGGGTCGAACCTCAACCCTTCTGCCACCACCGACAGCCGATACTCCTGCCCCTCCGCCAGGGCCGATGCCGCGAAGTCGCCCAGCGTGGCAAAGCGCGACAGGTCCGGCTCCTGCTCCATGTAGCCCACGGTCACGCCGGGGGGCACCGTGCGGGTGCCGCGGTCGGGCTCGACCAGCCCGGCCATCACCTTCATCAGCGTGGACTTGCCCGAGCCGTTCCGCCCGACCAGCGCGATGCGGTCGCCGGGCTGGACGGTCAGCGACAGATCGTCGAAAACCGGATTGCCGCCGAAGGTCAGCGAGATGCCGGAAAGTTGCAGAAGCGGTGCGCGTGCCATGCGCGCGAGGTAGAGAGGGATTTGACCCGCGTCAACGTATCGTCGCGCAGGACATGCAAGCTGGCGGCAAAGGAGAACCCGATGACCCCCCTCGACGGCATCCTCATCCTAGACCTGACGCATGTGCTGGCGGGTCCCTTCTGCACCCAGTCGCTGCAAGACCTTGGCGCCAGGGTCATCAAGGTCGAACGACCGGGCACGGGGGACGACACGCGCGCCTTCCCACCCTTCGTGGCAGGCGAAAGCGCCTATTTCGCCACGCTGAACGCGGGCAAGAAGTCGATCGCGCTGGACCTGAAGGCCGAAGCCGACCGGGCGATCTTCGAGCGACTGCTCGCACGCGCCGATGTGCTGGTCGAGAACTACCGCCCCGGCGTCATGGCACGGCTGGGCTATGGCTGGGAGGTGCTGCACGCCCGCCACCCCCGGCTGATCCATGCCGCCGTCTCGGGGTTCGGCCAGACCGGGCCCGATGCGCAGAAGCCGGCCTATGACATGGTGGTGCAGGCGCGCGGCGGGGTGATGTCGATCACCGGCGAAAGCGGCGGGCCGCCGGTCCGGGTGGGCGCCTCGATCGGCGACATCGTGGCGGGGATGTATCTGGCGCAAGGGGTGCTTGCGGCGCTGTTCCAGCGGGAACGGACCGGCGAGGGCGCCTTCATCGACGTGGCCATGCTGGATGCGCAGCTTGCGATCCAGGAACATGCCCTGGCCATCGCCTCGGCGACCGGCGTCGCGCCAGGGCCGACCGGGGCGCGGCATCCGACCATCACCCCCTTCTCGACCTTCCGCGCCGCGGACGGCTTTGTCGTCATCGCCGCCGGCAACGATGCAATGTTCGTCCGGCTCTGCGCGGTTCTCGGGCTCGACATCGCGTCCGACCCGCGCTTTGCCACCAACGCCGCGCGCTGCGAGCATCATGCGCTGCTGAAACGGCTGATCGAGACGGTGACCCTGGGCCAGCCGGTCGCGCACTGGCTGGCGGTGCTGGACGCGGCCGGCCTGCCCACCGCCCGGGTGCAGAACATGCTGGAGGTGATGGCCGACCCCCAGCTGCGGGCGCGGAACATGATCCTTCCCGTCACGCCGCACCCGGGAGGTCCGGCCTTCACCGCGCCGGGGAATCCCATCAAGCTGTCCACCCTGGCCGAACCGGCCGCCCTGCCCCCGGCGCCACGGCTGGACGGCGACCGGGCGGAGATCCTGGCCTGGCTCGACTCGGTCCGGGATCCCGCCTGACCGGGCGGCACCGGGGCGGCCGTGCCGGATTGCTTCTCTGTCGTGCCGCTTCCGGACATTGCGCCGGCAACCGGGCGGACTACAACCACGTCGAACAGCGAGGGACATCGTGACCCAGGTCACGCGCATCGATTCAGCCACCCTGCCGGACGAGCACTGGGATGACCCGGCGCGCGGGACGATCCGCTTTCGCACCCTGATCTCGGCCCCTGACACAGCGACGACCGGACTCGTCTGCGGTATCGCCCTGCTGGAGCCGGGAGAGACCTTCGCCCTGCATTCCCACCCCGAACCCGAGGTCTATTTCGGCCTCGACGGCGAGGGCGAGGTGACGATCGACGGTCGGCCGCATCTTCTTGCCCCCGGCGTGGCGCTTTACATCCCCGCAGGCGCGGTGCATGGCGTCCCTCTGGCGACGGCGCCGCTGCGCTGGTTCTACACCTTCGCCGCCGACAGTTTTGCCGACATCCGATACCGCTTCCTGCACGAGACCTGACATGACCGAAGACGCCCTCGTGATCTTCACCCCTTCGGGCAAGCGCGGGCGCTTTCCGCTTGGCACGCCCGTCCTGACCGCCGCGCGGCAGCTTGGGGTGGACCTCGATTCCGTCTGCGGCGGGCGCGGCATCTGTTCCAAGTGCCAGATCACCCCCGGCTACGGCGAGTTTCCCAAGCACGGCGTGACGGTGGCAGAGGACGCGCTGTCGGAATGGAACGCGGTCGAGGACCGCTACAGGCGCATCCGGGGGCTGAAAGAGGGACGGCGCCTCGGATGCCAGGCCAGGGTCATGGGTGATGTCGTGATCGACGTGCCGCCCGAAAGCCAGGTCCACAAGCAGGTCATCCGCAAGTCGGCGACCGAGCGCGCGATGGTGATGGACCCCGCCACCCGCGCCGTCTATGTCGAGGTCGCCGAGCCCGACATGCACGAACCGACCGGCGACTTCGAACGTCTCGCCCGCGCGCTGAAGGACCAGTGGCAGGTGGACCGGATCGAGGCCGACCTCACCGTCCTGCGCCGCCTGCAACCCGTGCTGCGCAAGGGCGAATGGAAGGTCACCGTGGTCCTGCACAAGGGCAACCACGACACCGCGACGCGGGTGCTGGACATCTTCCCCGGCTTCCATGAAGGCCCGCTTCTGGGGCTGGCGGTCGATCTCGGCTCCACCACCATCGCTGCGCATCTCTGCGACCTCACGGACGGCAGGGTGCTGGCCTCGAGTGGCCTCATGAACCCGCAGATCCGCTTCGGCGAGGATCTGATGAGCCGCGTCAGCTATGCGATGATGAACCCCGGCGGCGATGTGGAAATGACCCGCGCCGTGCGCGAGGCGATCAGCGCGCTGGCCTCGGCCATCGCCACCGAGGCCGGCGCGGATCCGCAGGCGATCTACGAGATGGTCATCGTCTGCAACCCGGTCATGCACCACCTGTTTCTCGGCGTGGACCCGGTGGAACTGGGCCAGGCGCCCTTTGCGCTGGCCACCTCGGGCAGCCTGTCGCTGGACGCCCGCGATCTCGACCTGCCCAGCCTGAACCGCAACGCCCGCGTCTATGTCCTGCCCTGCATCGCGGGGCATGTGGGGGCGGATGCGGCGGCCGTGGCATTGTCCGAAGAGCCGAACAAATCGAAGGACATGGTGCTGATTGTTGACGTCGGAACCAATGCCGAGATCCTTCTGGGCAATGAAAAGCGGGTGCTTGCCTGTTCCTCTCCCACCGGTCCGGCCTTCGAGGGGGCGCAGATCTCCTCGGGTCAGCGCGCTGCGCCGGGCGCCATCGAGCGGGTGGAGATCGACCCCGCGACGAAAGAGCCGCGCTTCCGGGTCATCGGCTCGGATCTCTGGTCCGACGACCCGGCCTTCCCGGCCGCCGTCGCCACGACCGGCGTCACCGGCATCTGCGGCTCGGGCATCATCGAGGCGGTGGCCGAGATGCGGATGGCCGGTATCGTCGACGCGGGCGGACTGATCGGCGGCCCCGACCAGACCGGCACCCCTCGCTGCGAGGCGACCGGGCGCACCTTTTCCTACCTTCTGCACGACGGCACCGCCGAGGGCGGACCGCGGATCAGCGTGACGCAGGGCGACATCCGGGCGATCCAGCTGGCGAAGTCGGCGCTTTACGCGGGTGCGCGGCTGCTGATGGACGAGATGGGCGTGGACCATGTGGACCGCGTCGTGCTGGCCGGCGCCTTCGGGGCCCATATCAGCCCGAAGCATGCCATGGTCCTGGGGATGATCCCCGACGTGCCGCTCGACAAGGTCGTCAGCGCCGGGAACGCCGCCGGCACCGGGGCGCGGATCGCGCTGTGCAACGTCGCGGCCCGCGACCAGATCGAGGCGACCGTCCACCGGATCCACAAGGTCGAAACCGCGATCGAGCCGCGCTTTCAAGAGCATTTCGTCAACGCCAACGCCATTCCGCATGCCGTGGATCCGTTCCCGAATCTGCAACGGATCGTCGCGCTGCCGGATGTCAGCTACAATCCGAAGTCGGGCGGAGACGAAGGCAGCCGGCGGCGGCGGCGGGGCTGAACCCTCGTCCACAAGGCCATGGAAGTGCGGGAAACGCCGTGAGACCTGACCCTTCTGGACGCGCAAGGGCTTGCAGGCAGGCGATAAATCCGTAACGTCTGCGGCATGGAGGATCCCGTCGCCCGCCTGATCGCGCAATGCGCCGCTGCCGACCGGGCCGCGTTCCGGACGCTTTATCGTGAAACTTCCGCGAAACTCATGGGCGTCCTGCTGCGTATGCTTCACGAACGCGCAGAGGCGGAGGATGCCTTGCAGGAAGTCTACACCCGTGTCTGGCTGAAGGCCGCCCGCTTCGATCCGGCGAAGGGGCGCGGCATGACCTGGCTTATCGCGATTGCCCGCAACCTCGCCATCGACCGGCTGCGCGCCCGGCCCGAGACCGCGTCGGACGACGGGATCGACACGGTGCAGGACAGCGCCCCCCGCGCCGAGGCCCGCATCATCGCCAAGGGCGAAGCGCAACGCCTGACCGACTGTTTCGCCACGCTGGAGCCGGATCGGGCAGCGGCGGTGCGCGGGGCCTATCTCGACGGGCTGTCCTACCTCGACCTCGCCACGCGCCACGCAGTGCCCCTGAACACCATGCGCACCTGGCTGCGCCGCAGCCTTCTGAAGCTGAAGGAGTGTCTCGACCGATGACGGACGCTCCACTCACCCCGCAAGAGGCGGATGACGCGCTGGCCGCGGAATATGTGCTGGGCGTGCTCGACCTGTCCGAACGGGCCGAGGCCGAGGCGCGGATCCGGCGCGACCCGGGCTTTGCCGGGATGGTCGCGGCCTGGGAGACACGGATGGCCGGGCTGAACGACGCCTTCGCCGAAGTTCCCGCCCCCGACCTGATGCCGAAGATCGAGGCGCGGCTCTTCCCGAAGGCGCCCCCTGCCGTGTCGCGCCGCCGTTCCGGCCTGAGCTTCGGCTGGCTGGCCGGGGCCGCGGTGGCCGCCGTCGTCGTGCTGGCCACCGTGGCGACCCTCGCCCCGCCCCGGCCCGAGATGCTGGCGAAGCTGGCCACCGCCGATCAGCGGCTGTCCTACGAGGTCCGCCATTTCGGCGGCACGCTTCAGGTGGCGCGCGTCGCGGGCCTTCCCGCCGGGCCGGGCCAGGTGCACCAGCTCTGGATCATCGCCCCCGGCGCAAGCCCGGTCTCGCTGGGCCTTCTGGAGGACCGGCCGCTCGTCATCGACTACCCGGTCCCGCCCGAAGGCTTCGTCTTCGCCGTCTCGATCGAACCCGAGGGCGGCTCGCCCACCGGGCTGCCGACCGGCCCGGTGATCCTGACCGCCACCGTGGGCGAGGCCACCTGATCACGAAGGCGTGAACACGGCGCGGCGGTGAAACTCTGCGGCCGGGCCTCCGTTCCTTCGGGTGTGAGGCGGGGATGATCCCGCTCCTCCGAAACCCCGAAGGGAGATGCAGCATGAAGGCACTGAAACTCGGCACCGCGATCCTGGCCCTGACCTCGGGCGTGGCGCTGGCTGAAAACCCGATGGTCGGTGGCGCGCCGATGTACGAGGACAAGAACATCGTCGAGAACGCCGTGAACTCGAAGGACCACACCACGCTGGTTGCCGCCGTTCAGGCCGCCGGCCTGGTCGAGACGCTGTCCGGCCCCGGCCCCTTCACCGTCTTTGCCCCCACGAACGAGGCTTTCGCCAAGCTGCCGGCCGGCACGGTCGAGACGCTGCTCAAGCCGGAGAACAAGGATCAGCTGACCAAGATCCTGACCTGCCATGTCGTCGCGGCCAATGCCATGTCGGACGCGATCATGAAGATGGTCGATGACGACAAGGG
>JBKBRG010000095.1:0-7833 GCA_046292325.1 Tabrizicola sp. | reverse complement strand
GGGCCAGAGATGGCGGAAACTGGTGATCTGCTGGTGCATCCTGTGCCCGCCGTCATCGACGATCAGGTCGAAAGGCCCGTGGTCCCGCGCGATCCGTTCCTGGAAGACCGGATCTGCCTGGTCGCCGATCTCTACCACGGTCCCCGGCAGGGCCAGATCGCGGCAGGCCGGGTCGATGTCAAGAAAGACCAGGCGCGAGCCCGGCCCGAGGAAACCCTGCCACATCGGCAGCGAGCCGCCCTTGTAAACCCCGATTTCCAGGAACGACAGGTCGCGGCCCTGCCGGTCGGACAGAAGCTCGTCGTAGACTTCCAGGTAATGCTCCATCTTCACGAGCATCCGGTCGCCGCTTCGCGCCGGATAGTCGCGAAAGTAGCGCGTGGTCGTCATGGCAGCCCCCGTTCGGTCCGGCCCTGTCGCCCAGCTATCCCGGCGATCGGTCGGGCGGCAAGCCTACATGATCGGCGCGTCCGTCGTCTCGATCACGAGCGCGGGCATGGTGCCCTGTCCATCCTCGGCAACCTGGCGGGTCGCGATCAGCCGCTGGGTCCAGATCGTCTTCCGGTTCGACTGGGCAAGCAGCCGCAGCTTCAGATGCGCGCGGTCCTCGCTCCAGGCGCCCTCGATCTCCAGTTCCAGACCTCCCTGCATGCCAGAGGTCGATGCCCCGAAGCCGCCCGCGCCATCGCGCAGCAGATGCTCGGCCGCCAGTCGCGCAACCGCCTGTGCCAGATCGCGGGCCACATCCGCCCCCGTTCCCGCAGGCAGCGCGCCAAGCCGCAGGGTGAACGGCTGGCTGTCCTGCGGACCGGGCACCGTCAGTTCCTGGACGGCGACCCGTTGCGCCAGACGCTGCCGCTCCTCGGCCAGCCAGGCACGGAATGACGGGTCGAGGATGTCGATGCCTTCCAGGAAGTCGCGCCCGGCCGCCAGGGCCATGCGGGCCGCCTCGGGATCGCCGTCGAGGTCGGTCGTGAAACCGGTCAGCCGCACGCAGTCGCGGTCGCATGTCAGGTGCGATGCAAGGGAACCCAGGCTCTTGCGCAACTCGGTCAGGGCCTGGCGAAGGCTACCCGATGCCTGTTCCTGCCCGCGATCCGACCAGAGGCGGCTTTCCAGCCAGCGCCGGGGCCGGCAATGATCGGGTGTCCGGCACAGCAGGGCGAGGATGGCGCGGGCCTTCGCCCCGCGTGGCGTGTGGTCCTGCCCGGTCGCATCCTGCACCTGGAACTGCCCGATCAGACGGATGAACATTGTCCTGGCCCCGCTTGTTGTCGCGTCTTGTGGTTCGAGGGCCATGTTCGGAAGGCTTGCGTGAAATCTTCGTCAATCGCTGCGGCCCGCCGCGGTGCATCGCGAGAAAATCGTGAAACTGCGTGAAGAATGCCCCCTCGCGGCGGCGTCCTGGCGGTTGATTCGCAGGTCCGCGGCCCTTCGGCGGGCCACGATTCCGCGCCTTTCCGGCGTTTCACGGGGAATTAACGCGCAGTTCTCCCCCTTGGTCGCAGGGTGACCCCAGAGCCGCGGCCGATCCGCAGTCGCAGCCCGACCCCGCAGCCTGCAAGAGGTATCGCCATGCCCAGATCCGCTACCTCGGCCACAGTTCCCGGCACCGATGCCCAGGCCGCCAGCCTGCGCCGTCTGATCGAGGGCGGCCTGCTGCACGATTCCGGGGCAGAGACCGAAGGCGGCCGCCAGGTTCGCTTCGACTTCGCCACGCGCGATCCGCTGGGGCTTGGCGGGATTTCGGCATCCGGGCCGATCGACACCAGCCTGCCCGGCCCGGGCGCGCTGTGGGTCGATCCGGTCAAGGGCCTGGAGCGCCGCATCGCCTCGGAACTCAGGCTTTCCGGGGCAGCGGCCTTTGCCTCGACAGCCGATGCGATCCGCATCGCCCTGTCGGCCATCCTGCGTCCGGGGGATGTGTTGCTGGTCGATGCAGGAGCGGATGCCGCCTTCCTCGAGGCCGGTCTTGCCGCGCATGCCCGACTGCTGCGCTTTGCCTTCGCGTCGCCGGAAGGTGTCGAGCGTCGCCTGCGCAGGTTGGCCGGACAAGCGCATGCGGGCCGGGTGTTCATCGTGGTGCCGGCGGTTTCCGCCCATGGCGCGCGGGTGGCAGAGCTCGCGGATCTCTGCCAGATCGCCCGACAGTATGGCGCGCGCCTCGTCGTCGATCTGGCGCAGGATTTCGGGGTCATGGGCCAGGACGGCTGCGGCGTGATGGAAATCCAGAACTGCCTTGGCCGCGTCGATCTTGTGCTGGGCTGCTTCGCGGGCGCTTTCGGCGCGCCCGGAGGCTTCGCGGCCTGGCGCGACCCCGACCTGGGGCCCGCGACATGGCGCGACAATCCCGGTCCGGCGCGCATGCCTGCCGATCGCGCCGCGGCCATCCTTGCCGCGGCCGAGGTCGTCTTCGGCCCCGAGGGCCGCCACCGCCGGCGCAGGCTGCGCGGCCTCTCGCTTCGGCTGCGCAATCACCTGATGGCCGACGGGCTGCGCGTTCTGGGCAGTTCGGCGCCCTTCGTGCCGGTCCTTCTGCCGCGGGACAGCGCGCTGCCCAGGACCGCCCTTCTGGAAAGCGCGGGGCCGAGGGTCGGCCTGCTCATGGCTCCGGCGGTGCCGATGCATGCTCCGCGCTGGCGCATCGAACTCAGCGCGCTGCACGGGCTTGCCGATATCGACGATCTGGCCGACCTGATCCGCGATGTCTCTCGCGCCTTCGACCGTCTTCCGACGCGACGCCGGGTTCCGGCCTAGGGCTTTACCGAAGCGGTGACGTAGTTGCAGCTCAGGTCGCGGTCCGACAGGCTCCAGCGCCAGGTCACCGGGTTGAACACCATGCCCTTGCGGTCCACCGGACGCAGACCCGCCTTTTCGATCAGCGCATAAAGCTCGTCCGGCGTGATGAATTTCGCCCAGTCATGCGTGCCCTTGGGCAACCAGCGCATCACCCATTCCGCCCCGACGATCGCCATCAGGAACGACTTCGGGTTCCGGTTCAGCGTGGAACAGATCATCAACCCGCCGGGCTTCAACAGCTGCTGGCAGGCGGTCAGATAGGCCTGCGGATCCGCGACATGCTCGACCACTTCCATGTTCAGCACCACGTCGAACCGCTCGCCAGCCGCCGCCAGCGCCTCGGCCGTGGTGTGGCGATAGTCGATCGTCAGCCCCGACTGTCGGGCATGCACCATAGCCACCGGAATGTTCCGCGCCGCCGCGTCCGCACCCACCACCTCGGCCCCGAGGCGCGCCATGGGCTCGCTCAGCAGTCCGCCGCCGCAGCCGATATCGAGGATCCGCAACCCCTTGAACGGCGCCGGCCCCGCCAGGTCGCGCCCGAATTCGGCGGCGATCTGGCTGGTGATGTAGTCCAGCCGGCAGGGGTTCAGCATGTGCAAGGGCTTGAACTTGCCCTCCGGGTTCCACCATTCCGCGGCCATCGCCTCGAACTTGGCCACCTCTGCCGGGTCAACCGTATCCACCGTCATCGCCGCCTCCTGCCCGTTCACTGATTGCCCTTCGACTTCGGACTGTCCCGGGGCTATATAGGGTGAACATGGATCAGAGATCAGGTCAAAAGCGCGCAGTCGAATACCTTTACCCGCCGATCGATCCATTCGATCAGCGGGTCATCGACGTGGGCGATGGCCACCGGGTCTATGTCGAACAATGCGGCAATCCGGACGGAATTCCGGTCTTCGTCTTCCACGGCGGGCCGGGGGGTGGCTGCTCGCCCGCGATGCGGCGCTATTTCGACCCCCGCGCCTTCCGCGTCGTCCTCTTTGACCAGCGCGGCTGCGGCCGGTCGCGCCCGCATGCCAGCGTCACCGCGAACACCACCTGGCACCTCGTCCAGGATGTCGAGACCATCCGCACCGCGCTTGGGATCGACCGCTTCATCGGCTTCGGTGGCAGCTGGGGTGCGACCCTGGCGCTGGTCCATGCGCTGACCTATCCTGATCGCGTAAGCCGCCTTGTCCTGCGCGGCGTGTTCCTGGCCACCCGGGCAGAACTGGCCTGGTTCTACGGCGGCGGGGCAGGCGCCTTCTTCCCCGACCTCTGGTCGCGCTTCGTTGAGGCGATCCCCGAGGACGAGCGTGGCGACCTGATCGCCGCCTATCACCGCCGGCTCTTTTCAGGCAACCTGGTCGAGGAAACCCGCTTTGGCCGGATCTGGGCCAACTGGGAAAACGCGCTGGCCTCGATCCAGAACGAAGGCGCGCTGGGCGAAAGCCCGTCCGACTATGCCCGCGCCTTCGCCCGGCTGGAAAACCATTACTTCCAGAACGCGGGCTTCCTCGAATGCGACGGCTGGATCCTGCGCGAACGCCGCCGGATCGAGCACATCCCCACCACCATCGTCCAGGGCCGCTACGACATGATCTGCCCGCCGCAATCCGCCTGGTCGCTGGCGAAAGGCTGGGCCAGATGCGAGCTGAAGATGATCCCGATGGCCGGTCATGCCCTGTCCGAACCCGGTATCTCCGAAGCCCTGGTCCGCGTGATGGACGGGCTGCGGCACCCCTGATCCCGGCGTAGGGTGCGCTACAGCGCACCATGGCCACCTTGTCCCCGTCACCCCGAACCCCAACCGAAGCGCGGGCGGCAGTCCCCGGTGTTCCGCGCATCAGCCGCCAACAGGCGCCGGCAGGGCAGGCAGGCAGGGCAGCGGGAACCTCCCCTCGAGGGAACAGGGATCGGACCACCGGATCGGCAGCCCGGCACGCCGTCGCGGCAGGGGGTTAACACCGGCCTGACGGCCGCGGCTCTTTTTCAGGCAGATCAGAAGGTTGGCGGATCTGTCCACCGTGGACAGGTCACGCCCGCTTCCCCACCACCGCTACGCCCAGCGCCTGCAGCACCCTGGCCTCGATATGCGCCGCATCCAGCCCCGCGATCCGATACATCGCCTCGGGCGAGGCCTGGTCGATGAAGATGTCCGGCAGCACCAGGGACCGATACTTCAGCCCCCGGTCGAACACGCCCTCCTCGGCCAGAAGCTGCGCGACGTGGGACCCGAAACCGCCGACCGCGCCCTCCTCGACCGTGAGCAGCGCCTCGTGCCCCCGCGCCAGTTGCAGGATCAGGTCCCGGTCCAGAGGCTTTGCGAACCGCGCATCCGCGACCGTCACCGACACACCCCGGGCCGCCAGGGCCTCTGCCGCCTTCAGGCTTTCGCCCAGCCGCGTCCCGAAGGACAGGATCGCCACCCGCGACCCCTCCCGGACAACCCGGCCCTTGCCGACTTCCAGCGGCAGGCCGCGCGCGGGCATCTCAACCCCCACGCCCTCTCCGCGCGGATAACGGAAGGCGATGGGCCCCTCGTCCCAGGCCGCCGCGGTGGCCACCATGTGGACGAGTTCCGCCTCGTCCGCGGCCGCCATCACCACCATCCCCGGCAGGTTCGACAGGAAGGCCACGTCGAAGGCCCCCGCATGGGTCGCCCCGTCGGCCCCCACCAGCCCCGCCCGGTCGATCGCGAACCGCACCGGCAGGCGCTGGATCGCCACATCGTGCACGACCTGATCGTAGCCGCGTTGCAGGAAGGTCGAATAGATCGCGCAGAAGGGCTTCATCCCGCCCGCCGCCAGCCCCGCGCTGAAGGTGACTGCGTGCTGTTCCGCAATCCCCACGTCGAAACACCGCTTCGGGAACCGTCCCGCGAACAGGTCGAGCCCCGTGCCGTCCGGCATCGCCGCCGTGACCGCCACGATCCTTTCGTCCCGCTCCGCCTCGGCCACCAGAGACTGGGCAAACACCTTGGTATAGGTCGGTGCATTCGAGGCCGCCTTGACCTGCACCCCGGTCAGCACATCGAACTTGCCGGTCGCATGCCCCTTGTCGCGCGCCGCCTCGGCCGGGGCATAGCCCTTGCCCTTCTTGGTCAGCACATGCAGCAGGACCGGGCCGGTCGCCCGTGCCTTCAGCGTCCGCAACACCGGCAGCAACTGGTCCAGGTCATGCCCGTCGATGGGCCCGACATATTCGAACCCCAGGGATTCGAACAGCGTCCCGCCCACCGCCATGCCCTTCAGCATGTCCTTGGCGCGCTTCGCCCCTTCCTGGAAGGGCGGGGGCAGCAGCCCCACGATCCCCTTCGCCACCTGCTTCAGGTCCTGCATCGGCGCGGCGGCATATAGCCCGCTGAGATAGGCCGACAGCGCCCCCACGGGCGGGGCGATCGACATCTCGTTGTCGTTCAGGATCACGAACAGCCGCTTGCCCAGATGGCCCGCGTTGTTCATCGCCTCGAAGGCCATGCCCGCCGACATCGCCCCGTCGCCGATCACTGCAATCGCATCGCCAGGATCGCCGCCCAGGTCCGCCGCCATCGCAAAGCCCAGTGCCGCCGAGATCGAGGTCGAAGAATGTGCCGCCCCGAACGGATCATAGGGGGATTCGGACCGCTTGGTGAAACCCGACAGCCCGCCTTCCGTCCGCAGGGTGCGGATCCGGTCCCGCCGCCCGGTCAGGATCTTGTGCGGATAGCACTGGTGGCCGACATCCCAGATCAGCTTGTCGCGCGGGGTGTCGAACACCGCATGGATCGCCACCGTCAGCTCGACGACCCCCAACCCCGCTCCCAGATGCCCGCCGGTCACGCTGACGGCGGAAATCGTCTCGGCCCGCAACTCGTCGGCAAGTTGTCGCAATTCACGGTCGGACAGCGCCCTCAGATCCGACGGCAGATGCACACGGTCAAGCAGAGGTGTATGAGGGCGGTCTTGCACGGCTGGACCCCGGACGGTTTCCGCCGATCTAGACGGAAACGCGGCAGGGGGCAATCTTGCCGGCCGGTCCGGCGCAAATGACGCAGCACCCCAGGCCGCATCGACACGCGAACCGGCTTGGTGCCGCCACACCAGGATCGAACTGAGGTCACAATCACACCTGATACGCGTGCGCAACCGGACGTTGTCTGCCTGAGATCGTCGATCTCTGCGACGTGCTCGGGTGTGCCAGTTCTCCGGTCCGGTCCCTGTCGAAGCAATGAGGAACAGATGTGGTGCAGAACCCCTGAGACGATCCTTGACCGCGGTTTGCGTGACAGCCGCCTTGTCGTTCGGTCCCTGACCTGCCTTGCCGGCCTGCTTGTGGCCGCGACCGCCCAGGCGGGCACGAACGGCCTGCCCCGCCCGTCCGTGCCGGGCATCGCGGCTCCGGCGCACTATCGGACGGTCGCCAACGAAACGGTGAGCCTGCTCATCTCGCTCATCGCCATCGAACGTGACCTGCTGCTTGGGCAACTGTTCATGCACGACGGCATGACAAGCACCGAGGGCTCGCATTTCACCCATCCGCGCCAGGAAATCCTGCCGCAGATCAAGGATGCCCTTGCCACGATCGGAGCCCCTGATCTGGAGCCCCTGCTCATCGCGCTTGAGCAGGCCAAGACCGTGGAAGAGGCCGACGCGGCCTATGTCGCCGCGCTGGCCGGGGTGAAGAAGGCAAAGGAAATTCTGGCCCCGACCGGACATGACATTCTGGAAGCCGTGATCCTTGCGGCCGAACAGGCGCACGGGATGCTGGATCCTTCGGGCACCACGGCCGTCAAGGAGTATCAAAAGGCCTGGGGCCTGCTGATGGCTGCGCGCGGAGAGCTGGACGCCCTGGCCTTCAGCAGCGACCCGGCCGTGAAGCAGAAGGCTGCAAAGATGGTCATCGCCTTCGACGATGTGGTGATTCTGGCGCCTGATCCTGCTGCCACGGCGCCGGTGCAATTCGACCCTGCCCTTGTCTTGCAGATGATCGAAACCCTGAAGGGGCAACTCGAGTCGATCTGAGGGCGCGTCAGCTGTCGCGCTCGATCACGAAGCGGGCGGCGGCCCG
>JBKBRG010000094.1:0-7849 GCA_046292325.1 Tabrizicola sp. | reverse complement strand
CGGCCCGGGCATCCGCCAGCACGAGCGCCGCGACCTCCGGCCCATGCGCATCCCAGTCAAAATCGGGATCGATCCGCCCCGGCCCGAACATCCGCGTCAGCGCGGGCTCGATCCCGCCGCTGGGGTCCTCGAAGGCCGATTCCTGCGCCGCCGCCGCGATCGAGGGCAGCGGCAGCGACAACAGCGCGGCGGCATCGATCACCCCCGCGCCAAGGCCCGAGGGAAACCCGGCCGGCCTCCGCGCCGTCTGCTGCACCGCCGTGCGGAACAGCGCCTGCACGCTGACGCCCCGCGCATTGGCCTCGGCGATCACCTTCGCCCGGCCGTGATGCCCCAGCCACAGCGCCGCGATCCCCGCCGTCAGCGCCGTGGCGAAAGAGGTGCCCTGCCCGGCCGCGATCCCGTCCTTCGGCGCCTCGGGCTTCTGCCGGTCGGCCCGCCAGACGAACTCGGCCGGGGCGGCGAAATCCACCGCCGGCCCGTGCGACGACCCCTTCCAGCGCTTGTCCCTCTGGTTCGTCCCGCCGGCCGCGATCATCTCGGGGTAGGCGGCCGGCCAGACCACCAGCCCGATGCAGTTGCCCGCCGCCGCGACCAGGATCACGTTCTGCCGCACCGCGCGCCGGATCGCCTGCCGCAGGGCAAAGGAGGGGATGCCGCCGAGACTCATCGAGATCACATGCGCGCCGACGCCGACCGCATGGTCGATGGCCTTGGCCACCGGCGCCGCGTTGAAGATCTTCACGTCGTTGATGGCGCGGATCGGCACCAGCGTCGCCCTGGGTGCCGCGCCTTTCATCAGCCCGCCCTCTCCCGAGGCCAGCACCGACCCGGTCCCGGTGCCATGCCCCGGGTTCGACATCGAGGCCGCCAGCGGATCGGTCGGCTGCCTGCCGCCCTCGATCAGGTTCAGCGACTTGCCGAAATCGAAGGTGGTGTCCGCGAACTCGGCATGATCGGCGACGCCGGTGTCGGGCTGGGCCACGATGATCCCCTTGCCCTTGCCCGGCGACATCGCCCAGGCCTGGATGACCCCGGTCTTTTCCAGCGCCCAGGTCTTCGGCTCTGGCGGCGTGCCCTTCTCCCAGCAGATAGCGTCCAGCACCACGCCTTCGGTGCCGGCAGGCGTGTCGGGGACCGGCTCGACATAGGCGGTGGCGCCGAGGTCGGGATCGCAGGCCACAAGCCCCAGCTCGCCGCGCAGATCGGCCGCGATGCCGAACAACCCATCCTCGGGCAGGGTGCGGTCCAGACCGAAGGGGGCGAAGGTGAAGGTGACGGGCTCGTCCGGCTCGGGCGCCTCGAACAGGGGCTCCAGCGCAAAGCGGTCCGATCCCAGAAGCGCCGCAAGCCGTGCCCGCAGCGCCGCCGCATCGGCGCCGCCCGCCGGCACGGTCAGCGCGAACCGCAGCCGGTCGGGGTCATAGATGGACCGCGTATCCTGTTGCGTGGCGTCCTGCATCAGGCTGCGCAGGACGGGCAGACCATGAAACTGCGGCATGGGGCCACCTCCGGGATGCAATGTTCAGACGCCGGATCACGACCGGGCCGCCATGCGGCAAAGCGACGGGCGAGGGGTTGCCCGCAAGGCCTGGCGTGCTGCGGCAGCAAAACAGAAACGAGAAACAATCCTCAGGATACTAACGGATCTGATCCGAGGTTAGCGTGAATAATGCGTCAGGTTCCGCTTCGGGTTGACTGAGGATCGTGCCCTGTTGAGTGGTGTGGCTGGCACTGATCGACACCGTGAGGTTCGGCGCGGGCCTGGTTGATCATGGTGCCACTGCGGGCGGGCTGATGGCGGCTGTCCGCTTGTCGGCACGATGGTTTCCGGCGTCAGGTAGCGGGCGGGGTGGTCGAGGTCAGCTTTGCTCGGTGCTGCCTGGGGAAAGACATGCAGGCCAGCACGTCATGCCCGGCGCCGTCCATGAGCGTCGCGGGCTTCGGCACCTTGGGCCTGTTCCGGGCGAAGGCTGTGGCGATGAAGGCCGAGACCACCCTGCGACCGCTCTTCCCTGCATGGCCGAGGGCCTTGCGCCGAAAGTGGGCGCGGCATCCTTGCCGGGCGGCGCAGAGCACCCTGGAGACGGCGGCCCTGATGCCCTCTTGCGCGTCGGAGAAGACCAGCTTTACGCCTCGCAGGCCGCGCTGTGTCAGCCCACGAAGGAACTCCGTCCAGATCGGTTCGGCCTCGGATGCGCCGATCTCCAAACCCGGAACCTGGCGCCGACCGGCGGTGTTCACGCCGGGGGCGATGATGACGGCGACCGAGACAATCCGTCCGCCGCACCTTGAGGCAGGTGGCGTCGATCCAGAGGTATGGCCAGTCGCCTTCGAGAGGGCGGGTGAGGAACGCCTTCACCTTGCCGTCGATATCGGCACAGAGCCGGCCGACCTGGCGTATGCTGATCCCCGACATCCCCATGGCCTTGACCAGATCGCCCACGGGCCGCGTCGAGATGCCTTGAACATGGGGCACCTCGATTGCCGCCGCAAGCGTTCGCCCGCTCTCGCGGACCGGTGGCGTTCGCGGGCTCACTCTCCGCCATGCGCCGCGGTTCGAGAAGGCCCGGGAAGGGGCCGCCCTTCCCGGGCTTCGGGATGCACAGATGGACCGTCCCGGCGCGGGTCTCCCAGTCCCGGTCGCGGCAGCCATTGCGCTGCGCCCGCCGTGCAGGGTCCTGCGCGCCGTTGGCCGCGCCCGTCACGGTGCCGACCTCCGGCGCCATCAGGCGCGCGGCGAAAAGCCGATCATCTCGCGCAGCAGATCGGCATCGGGGGTCTTCTCGACGAGGGCGCGGACGTTCGTCATGCCAGGGGTCATCGGTGGTCCTCTCGGTCTTGGTCTGGCGTCAGCAACCAGACCTCGACCGAACATCGCCGGTGACCACCTCGGCCAGGACCTGCAGCACGCTCAGGCACACCATCGCCATCCTTGTCCGCCACGCCGAACGCGGCGGCGGGGCGGACCGGGCCCTCTCGGTCGCCGGACAGGCGCGCGCCGCTCTGCCGGCCGGGATGCTGCGGGAGGCTGGCCTCTCGGCGGTCTTCGTCACCGACACCCTGCGGTCGCGGCGGACCGGCGCTCCAGCGGCGCAGGGCGCGGGGGTGCGGCCGACCGTCTGCACCACCATCGACGCCACCATCCGGGCCGAGATCGAGCGGGTCCTGAAGCTGCAACCCTGGTTTCCCTGGTGGAAGCACCGCTGCCCCCTGCCGGGCTTCGGCGCCGGGCCTGTCATCGTCGGCGCGCATCCGGATTCGACCGCCGGGTTCGAGCCGGGCTATCAGGCGCCAACCTCCCCCGCGCCGGGGCGCGACGACAACGGCTCGGGCCTCGCCGGGGTCCTGTCCCTCGCCCGCCACTTCCGCGCCTGTGCCGGACGGCTGACCCATACCCTCCGCTTCTGCTTCTTCAACGCCGAGGAATCGGGGCTCGTCGGGTCCAAGGCCTATGCGGCGTCGCTGAAGGCCGCGCGGGCGCCGGTGCGGGCGGTGATCTGCATGGACATGATCGGCTACAATTCCGACGCCAACCGGATCTTCGAACTGCACGCAGGCTATACCGACCCCGCGATCCGCGACCTGAGCGTGCCTCTGGCCGACCGCGTGGCGACCGCGGCAGCCCAGCTTGGCCGCCTGGCCCCGGCGCAGATCTACAAGGGCACCTCGACCTTCGGCGGGCCTGACCGCAACGTCTTCGACGGGGCGATCAACCGGTCGGACCACGCGGCCTTCCACCAGCAGGGCTGGGGCGCCGTGCTGGCCAGCGAGGATTTCTTCGCCAACCTTGCGTCCGAACCCGCCGCCGACGGCAATCCGAACTACCACCGGGCCGCCGACCAGACGACCGATCCGGCCTATGCCCGCGACATCGTCTGTGCCGTGGCCCGCGCCGTCACCCAGCTGGCACTCTAGGGCGCGGTCTCCCAGTTCCCTGGGCAAGAAGATTGGGCACCCGAGACCGCAAAGAGTGAAGGGCGCGTAGATCCGCGCCCTCAACCCCTTGATTTCCTTCAGGCCGAAACCCCGTCCACCGTGGACGGCTACTTCCTGCCCACCCGCGCGTTCCGGCTGGCGATCAACCGCAGCCGCAGCGCGTTCAGCCGGATGAAGCCCTCGGCATCCTTCTGGTCATAGGCCCCCGCGTCTTCTTCGAAGGTGACGTGCTTCTCGCTGTAAAGCGAATGCTCCGACCAGCGCGCCACCGTCCGGGCCGAGCCCTTGTAAAGCTTGACCCGCACCGTCCCGGTGACGTGTTCCTGCGTCTTGTCGATCAGCGCCTGCAGCGCCTCGCGCTCGGGGCTGAACCAGAACCCGTTGTAGATCAGTTCGGCATAGCGCGGCATGATGCTGTCCTTCAGGTGGCCCGCCCCCGCATCCAGCGTGATCTGCTCGATGCCCCGGTGCGCCTCCAGCAGGATCGTCCCGCCCGGCGTCTCGTAGACGCCCCGCGACTTCATCCCGACAAACCGGTTCTCCACCAGGTCGAGGACACCGACACCATGCTTGCCGCCCAGCTCGTTCAGCCGGGTCAGGATCGTGGCGGGCGACAGGCGTTCGCCGTTGATCGACACCGCATCGCCGCGCTCGAAACCGATCTCCACCATCTCGGCCTGATCGGGGGCCTCTTCCACCGGCACCACCCGTTGCAGGACGTAGTTCGGGAATTCCTCGGCCGGGTTCTCCAGCACCCGCCCTTCGGACGAGGTGTGCAAAAGGTTCGCATCCACGCTGAACGGGGCCTCTCCGCGCTTGTCCTTGGCGATCGGGATCTGGTTCGCCTCGGCAAATTCCAGAAGCTTCGTGCGGCTGGTCAGGTTCCACAGCCGCCAGGGCGCGATGACCTTGATCGCCGGGTCCAGCGCCGCGGCCGACAGCTCGAAGCGCACCTGGTCGTTGCCCTTGCCCGTTGCCCCATGCGCCACCGCATCGGCCCCGGTTTCATGCGCGATCCGCACCAGATGCTGCGAGATCAGCGGTCGGGCGATCGAGGTGCCCAAGAGATACAGCCCCTCATACAGCGCGTTCGCGCGGAACATCGGGAACACGAAGTCCCGCACGAATTCCTCGCGCACATCGACGATATGGATGTTCTCGGGCTTGATGCCCAGCAGCAGCGCCTTCTGCCGCGCGGGTTCCAGTTCCTCTCCCTGGCCCAGGTCGGCCGTGAAGGTCACCACTTCGCAGCCGTATTCGGTCTGCAGCCACTTCAGGATGATCGAGGTATCAAGCCCGCCCGAATAGGCAAGGACGACTTTCTTGGGCTTCTGCATCGGGAAGGCTCCGTATCGCGGTTTTGCTGGCGCTTAATCCCAAACGCCCCCAAGGGCAAGCAAAGCCCTGTGCCCGGTGCAATCGGCATGCGAAGGCATTCCTTGCCACAGAGCCGCCCTTCCGGCATCTGGAGTGCATGACCCAGTTCAGCATCGCCGCCCGCGCCACCACCGCCGCCCTGCGCGACCTCTTTCCCGAGACGCCGCTGCAGAGGAACGACTTTCTTTCTGCCCGCCATGACGCCGAAATCTGGCTGAAGCGCGAGGACCTCTCGCCCGTCCGCAGCTACAAGCTGCGCGGGGCCTTCAACGCGATGCGCAAGGTGCGGGCCGCGCGGCCCGATCAGCGCCGCTTCGTCTGTGCCAGCGCGGGCAACCATGCGCAGGGCATGGCCTATGCCTGCCGGCATTTCGATGTCTCGGGCACGATCTTCATGCCGGTGACCACGCCGCAGCAGAAGATCGACAAGACCCGCGTCTTCGGCGGCTCGAACGTCGAGATCGTGCTGACCGGCGACTATTTCGACCAGACGCTCGCCGCCGCCCAGGCCTTCTGCGAAGAGGCAGGGGCGCATTTCCTGTCCCCCTTCGACGATCCCGACGTGATCGAAGGCCAGGCCTCGGTCGGCGTCGAACTGCTTGAACAGCTCGGCCGCGCGCCCGACCTCGTGGTGCTGCCGGTCGGCGGAGGCGGGCTTGCCTCGGGGGTCACGGGTTATCTGCGCGAAGTGGCGCCGGACACCGATTTCCGCTTTGTCGAGCCCCTCGGCGGGGCCAGCCTGACCGCCGCCCTGATGGACGGCGCGCCCGTCAAGCTGCCGAAGGTCAACAGCTTCGTCGATGGTGCAGCCGTGGCCCGGGTCGGCGACCACACCTTCCGCCGACTGAACTGGGTGGACCGCGAGGACGTGCTGCTGGCGCCCGAGGACCGGATCTGCGTCACCATGCTGGAAATGCTGAACCACGAGGGCATCGTGCTGGAACCTGCCGGCGCCCTGTCGCTGGACGTGCTGCCGGAACTGGCCGAGGAGATCCGCGGCAAGACCGTGGTCTGCGTCACCTCGGGCGGGAATTTCGACTTCGAGCGCCTGCCCGAGGTCAAGGAACGCGCCCAGCGGTTCGCGGGGCTGAAGAAGTATTTCATCCTGCGCATGCCGCAGCGCCCCGGCGCCCTGCGCGAGTTCCTGAACCTGCTGGGCCCCGATGACGACATCACACGCTTCGAATACCTGAAGAAGTCGGCGCGCAACTTCGGCTCGGTGCTGATCGGGATCGAGACCCGGTCGGCCGGCGGGTTCGCCGGCCTCACCGCCCGGATGGATGCCGCGGGCCTCGCCTTCCGGGACATCACCAACGACGAGACCCTTTCCGAGTTTCTCGTCTAGCCCTGCACCGACCTTTAGCCCGGCGCCCCGGATCGCGCGCGGCCCGGCGTCAGGCGGCCCCGGCCTTGTCTGCGGACAGGCCGCCCAGCAACCTTGCGCGTGAGGCGCGATAGACCGAAGCGACCTGCGCCACGTCCACCAGAGCCGCGTCGCCGGCAGCAGCCCGACGCTCACCTTCCTGGCAGATCGCCGCGAGGTCGCGGAGGCCCAGGTTCAGTGCGCTGCCCTTCAGGAAATGCAGCTGCCCCTCGACCTCATGGTCCGGCACACCCTCCAGCAGCGCCAGCACGGCCCCTTCGGCCTCTTCCAGGAACACGTCTGCGACTTCGGCAAAGCCTTCCGCCCCGATTTCCGCCCGCAATTCGTCAACCCGTTTCCAGTCAATCATCGCACCCACCCGAACGGTCACCCACGCGCACAGTCTGGCGCCGCGATCGTTAACAAAGGGTCGCCAGCGACGGGCTCTTTGCCGCGCATTTTAGCGTTCACCCGGCGTTAAGCCCTGACGGTCAGCCTGTGCCGATCAGGTCGGAGAGGTGGATGTGCTTGCCGGTGCGATAAGTGTCGAAATGGGGCAGCAGGGCATCGGCGCGCCGCGGCATGTGCTGGTGGTCGATGACAGCCGGGCGCAGCGACTGATGCTGTCGATGCAGTTGTCCCGCTGGGGGTATCGGGTCACCGACTGCGGCACCGCCACCGCCGCGCTGGATCTCTGCCGGACCCAGGCCTTCGACATCGTCATCAGCGACTGGATGATGCCGGGCCTCACCGGCCTTGAATTCTGCCGCGAATTCAGGGCCTTGGATCATGATTCCTACGGCTACTTCATCCTGCTCACCTCCAAATCCGAATCGACCGAAATCGCCGATGGGCTGGAGGCCGGGGCCGATGACTTCCTGACCAAGCCCGTCGCCTCGAACGAGTTGCGCGCCCGCCTGCGCGCGGGTGAACGGATGCTGGCCATTCAGGCCGAGCTTCTGGCCAAGAACCGGGTCATCGCCTCGACCCTGGCCGAGCTGCAGGGGATCTATGATTCGCTCGACCGCGACCTGATCGAGGCGCGCAAGCTGCAGCAGACCCTCGTGCGCGACCGGGTGCGGGACTATGGCTGGGCCAGGGTCTCGCTGATGCTGCGCAATTCGGGCCGGGTCGGTGGCGATCTGGTCGGCAGCTTCCGGGTCGACGACA
>JBKBRG010000093.1:0-7899 GCA_046292325.1 Tabrizicola sp. | reverse complement strand
CCTGCACCCCGAAGGCCAGGGCCGAGAGCGTGACGAGCACCAGCGACCAGAGCGGCCAGAAGGCCCGCGCCAGCCGTTCCGCCCAAAGCCCCGCCAGCGTCAGGCGCATCGGCCAGACCAGCGATTTCAGCGGGGGTTGGGGTGTCTCTCCGGTCATCTCACCTGCCTGGGACCGGACGATCTGTCACAGCCATGGGGGGATGGTATCGCGGTTGAGGATTTCGTCAAAGCTCGGTCGCGCCCGGATGACGGCGAAGTGATCCCCGTTCACCAGCACCTCGGGCACCAGCGGGCGGGTGTTGTATTCCGAGGCCATGACCGCGCCATAGGCCCCCGCGCTGCGGAACGCCACGAGATCGCCCTCGGCCAGCAGCGGCAGGTCGCGGCCCCTGGCGAAGGTGTCGCCGGTCTCGCAGACCGGGCCGACCACGTCGAATTCCTGCGTCGGCGCGGCGACGGGGGGTTCGGCGACGGGGATGATGTCGTGGTGCGCGCCATACATCGAGGGCCGGACGAGGTCGTTCATCGCGGCGTCGAGGATCAGGAAATCGCGGCCCTCGCCGTTCTTCACATAGATCACGCTGGCCACCAGAAGCCCCGCGTTGCCCGAGATCAGGCGGCCCGGCTCGATCTCCACCTCGCAGCCGAGGTCGCCCACGGTGCGCTTGATCAGTGCGCCATAGTCGGTGGGCAGGGGCGGCGCCTCGTTCGAGCGGGTGTAGGGGATGCCAAGCCCGCCGCCGAGATCGAGGCGGGTGATCGTGTGGCCTTCGGCGCGCAGGCGGCGGGTCAGGTCGGCGACCTTGCGGTAGGCCTGTTCGAAGGGTTCCAGTTCGGTCAGCTGGCTGCCGATATGGACATCGATGCCCACCACCCGAAGCCCCGGCAGGGCGGCGGCCTCGGCATAGACCTGGGGCGCGCGGGCGATGGGGATGCCGAACTTGTTTTCCTTCTTGCCGGTGGCGATCTTTTCGTGCGTGCGGGCATCCACGTCGGGGTTGACGCGGATGGTGATCGGGGCGGTCACGCCAAGGCTGGTCGCCACCTCGGACAGCGCCCGCAGCTCGGGTTCGCTTTCCACGTTGAACTGGCGGATGCCGCCGGTCAGCGCCAGCCGCATCTCCTCGCGCGTCTTCCCCACGCCCGAGAACACGATGCGCTCGCCCGGCACGCCCGCGGCCCTGGCGCGCAGGTATTCCCCGCCCGAGACAACGTCCATCCCCGCGCCAAGGTTGCCCAGCGTCTTCAGCACCGCGACATTCGACAGCGACTTGATCGCGAAGCAGACGAGATGCGGCAGCGGGCTGAGCGCCTCGGTGAAGAGGTGGTAGTGCCGGGTCAGGGTGGCGGTGGAATAGACATAGAAGGGCGTGCCGACCGTGGCGGCGATGTCGGGGATGGCCACGCCCTCGGCATGCAAGGTGCCATTGCGGTAGAGGAAATGGTCCATGGCTGCCCCCGGGTCCGTTCCGCGCCGTCATAGCCGGGCGCAGGGGCCCTGCAAAGGGCGCATTTCGTCCCCCCTGCCCAACGGTTTGCAGCGGTGGAGCGTCATGTATAGTGACGGGGCGGGCGAAGGGGGGCGGCGGGCGATGGCGGTGACGCTGAAAGAGGTGGCGGAACGGGCGGGCGTCTCGCGCTCGGCCGTGTCGCGCAGCTTCACGCCGGGGGCCTCGGTCTCGGCCCGGACCCGCGCCAAGGTGGAGAAGGCGGCGGCGGAACTGGGCTATGCGCCGAATGCGCTGGCCTCGAGCCTGACCACCGGGCGGACCAAGATGATCGGCCTCGTGGTCAACAACTTTCACAACCCGCTGATGCTGGAGGTGTTCGACCTGTTCACCCGGGGCTTGCAGGACCGGGGGCTGCGCCCGCTGCTGGTGAACCTGACCGATGCGACCGACCCGGCGGCGACGGTCAGGATGCTGCGGCAGTATTCGGTGGACGGGGTGATCGTCGCCTCGTCCACCCTGCCACCCAGCTTTGCCGAGGCGTTCAAGGGCGCGGGCCTGCCGGTCGTGCATGCCTTCGGCCGTGCCGGCGGTGCGCCGGACGTGGCCGTCGCCACCATCGACAACCTGGCCTGCGGACGCATGGCGGCCGAGACGCTGCTGGCGCGGGGCTATCGCAGGCTGGGCTTTCTGGGCGGGCCGGTCGCGGCGAGTTCCACCGAGGATCGCCGCGCGGGGTTCCTGGCGGCGCTGGACGGCGTGGCGGGGGTCGAGGTCACGGTCGGCCATGCCAGCGCCTATGCCTTCGAGGCGGGGCGAGAGGAAATGCAGCGCCTGCTGTCCGGCACGACTGGGCAAAGGGTCGAGGCCTGGTTCTGCGGCGACGATCTTCTGGCCATCGGCGCCATGAGCGCGATCCGCGCCTCGGGTCTGTCGGTGCCGGAGGAGATCGGGCTGATCGGGCTGAACGACATGGAAATGGCGCGCTGGCCGCTGATCGGGCTGACGACGATCCGCCAGCCGGTCGCCGACATCATCGCCGCGGCGATCGGGATGGTGGTGGCGCGGATCGGGGCGCCGGACCTGGCGCCGGAAGTGCGCCTGTTCCCCTGCACGGTGATCGAGCGGGGAACCTTGCGTCCTCTGGCTGGCGAAGCGGCGCCGGGATCGCGGGCCTAGCGGAAGATGGGCGGGCGGGCGTCCACCCAGGCGCCACCCGCCCTGGCCGAGGCGACGGCGGCATGGACGGCGGCCATGGACCGCACCCCGTCCGGTGCGCGCGGCAGGCCGTCGCGCGTCTCGCCCCGGATCGCATCGGCCAGTTCGCAATAGATGTTGGCCACCGCCATCGGAAAGCCCTCGGGGTGGGCGATGGCGACGCGGGACAGGCGCCGCGCCTCGTCGCACAGCCCGCCTTCGCCCTTTTCCATGATCTGCGTGCGGCCGCCGACCGGCGTGTAGATCAGCTGGTTCGGCTGTTCGGAATGCCAGCGCAGACCGCCGGTTTCGCCGAACACCTGGATGTCGAAGCCGTGCTGGCGCCCGATGGCGACGGATGAGGTCCAGAGCCGACCGACGGTGCCCTTGCCCATGCGGAAGTTGACCATGGCGTCGTCCTCGAGTTCGCGCGACGGGATGGTCGAGGCGAAGTCGGCCGAAAGCGTCTGCACCTGGTCGTCGCAGATGAAGCTGGCCATGTGCAGGGCATGGATGCCGCAGTCGGCGAACTGGCCCGAGACGCCCGCCATCGCCGGATCATAGCGCCAGCGGACGCGGGGGTTGTTCGCATCCGTCGCGTCGGCATGGTGGCCGTGGCTGAAATTCGTCACCACAAGGCGCACCTTGCCGATCTGGCCCGCCCGCACCATGGCGCGGGCCTGGCGGATCATCGGATAGGCGGAATAGCAGTAGTTCACCGCGCAGATCCGCCCCGTCCTTTCGGCGATGCGCACGATGTCCTCGCCTTCCTCGACCGTCATGGTCATCGGCTTTTCGCACAGCACATGGAAGCCGGCCTCGAGGAAGGCGCGGGTGATCTCGTAATGGGTGGAGTTCGGGGTGGCCACGGTCACCAGGTCGATGCGGTCGGCGCGGCTGCGCTCGCCCTCCAGCATCTCGCGCCAGTCGCCATAGGCGCGGTCGGGGGCGACGCCCAGACGCAGGGCGAACTCGCGCCCTTCGCGCGGGCGGTGGTCGAAGGCGCCGGCCACCAGGTTGAAATGCCCGTCCGCAAGCGCCCCGAGCCGGTGGGCCGGGCCGATCTGGCTGCCCTCGCCGCCGCCGATCATGCCCCAGTTCAGTCGTGCCATCTTCGTCTCCTAGAAGCCGATGGAGGAAAGGTAGTCGCGGTTCTTCCGCGCGTCGTCGATGGGGCTGACATCCAGCGTCGGGTCGCAGTCCTGTTCGACCGTGCACCAGCCCTGATAGCCGGCGTCGAGCAGGATCTGCCGCACCGCCGGGAAATCCACGTCGCCCTTGCCGAGGTTGCAGAAGATGCCCTGGCCGCAGGCGTCGTAGAAACCGGTGCCGCTGGCGATGACATCGGCCTTCACCGCCGGGTCGATGTCCTTGAAATGCATGTAGGAGACGCGGCCGACATGCCGGCGCAGGAAGGCGACCGGATCGAAGCCGGCATAGGAATGGTGGCCGGTGTCGAGGCAGATCTTCAGGATCCTTTCGTCCACCTCGCCGAGCAGCCGTTCCAGTTCGGGCTCAAAGTCGATGAAACCCGCGGCATGGGCATGGATCGAAACGGTCAGGCCGAATTCCTCGGTGCCCAGACGGGCGACGGTGGCGATGCGGTCGCGGAAGGCGGCCCATTCGGCGGCGTCCATCGGTTCGGCGGCCTCGGCCCGTCCGGCCGTGGGCGCGCGGCGGGGCGAGATCGAGTCGATCAGCACCAGGTGCTGCGCGCCGTGGGCGGTCAGCGCCCGGCAGGTGCGCCAGGCGGCGTCGCGCACCGCGTCCCAGGCGGCGGGGTCGTGGAAGGGGCGGAACACCACGCCGCCGATCAGGTCGAGGCCGTTTTCCTCCAGCGCGTCGAACAGGATCGCGGGGTCTTCGGGCATGTAGCCGATCGGGCCAAGCTCGATCCCCGCATAGCCCGCATCGGCGCAGTCCTTCAGCACCTGCCGCCAGGGCGGATTGCGCGGGTCGCCCGCGAACTCGACACCCCAGGAACAGGGCGCATTGCCGATGCGGATGGTCATGTGGTCCTCATGTGGGGGGAACGGCAAGCCAGCGGCCGCTGTCGGACGACTGGAAGGCGGTATCGACCAGCTGCCAGACGGCCAGCCCGTCGCGGAAGGTGGGCCAGACCGGCTGGCCGGTGTGGATCGCGGTCAGGAAGTCGCGGGCCTCGATGATGATCTGGTCCTGATAGCCGGTGCCGTGGCCGGGACCCTGGCAGAAGGGAAGGTAGTCGGGATGCGCCGGGCCGGTCAGGATGCGGGTGAAGCCGCGCGTCGCCTCTGGCCCCTCGGCGCGGTAGAGCCAGAGGGAGTTCTGGTCCTCCTGGTCAAAGCGGATCGCGCCCTTCGTGCCGTGGATTTCATAGGCGTAGCCCATCTTCCGCCCCGTGGCCGTGCGGCTGACGTAGAGATGCCCCATCGCGCCCGAGGCAAAGCGCAGCATCATCTGGGCATGGTCGTCGTTGGTCACCGCTTCGGGACCGGAAGGGCCGGGCCGGGTGGCGTGGACGGTCTCGATCCGCGCGCTCAGTTCCGCGACCGGCCCCATCAGCGCCAGCATGCAGTTGATCGGATGCGGGGCGAGGTCGCCCATGCAGCCATTCGCGCGGCCCCTCGTGCGCCAGGTGGCGGGGAGCGTCGGGTCGGCCAGGAAATCCTCGGCATGTTCGCCGCGGAACCAGGTGATCTCGCCGATGGCGCCTTCGGCCAGCAGCCGGCGGACGAACCGGGTCGCGGGCGTGCGGACATAGTTGAAGCCGATCATGTTCGGCAGCCCGGAGGCTTCGGCGGCGGCGGTCATGGCCCTGGCGTCGTCGAGCGAGGCGCCGAGCGGCTTTTCGCAGAAGACGGGCTTGCCCAGCGCGAAGGCGGCCTCGGCAATCGCGCGGTGGGTGGACTGGGGCGAGGCGATGACCACGGCCTGCACCCTGGGGTCGGCGACCAGATCGCGCCAGTCGGCGGTCGCGCGGGCAAAGCCATAGGCCCGGCGATGGCGTTCCGCGCTTTCTGCGCTGGTGGCTGCGATCACCTCCAGCCGGGGGCGCAGCGCCGTGTCGAGCACCGCGCCGACGGCGGACAGCGCCACGGCATGGGCCTTGCCCATGTAGCCGCCGCCGACCAGCCCGATCCCGATCTGGGTCATTGGCGGCCTCCCCAACCGTCAGCGTTGCAACCGGTTGCAAAATCTGTATCCTCAGTCGGCAAGGCGCGCAAGCCCCGTTTGGTCCGGGCCGAGGGAGAGGGAAATGGCAGATCTGGCGCGGCTTCGGGGGCGGAGCTTTCTGGTCCTCGGCCGGGCGGGGATGGACCTTTACGCCGATCCTCCGGGCACGCGGATCGAGGAGGCGGGGCGGTTCGTCGCGCATCTCGGCGGGTCTTCGGCCAATATCGCGGTGGCGCTGGTGCGGCAGGGCTGCAAGGCCGCGCTGCTGACGCGGGTGTCGGACGATGCGGTGGGGCGGTTCTGCCTGGCGCAGCTGGACGCCCATGGCGTGGACCGGAGCCTTGTGCGGCGCGAGGGCGGCGAGGCGCGCACTTCGCTCGCCGTGGTCGAGACGCGGATCGAGGCCTGCCAGTCGGTGATCTACCGCAACGGCGCGGCAGATTTCGCGATGGGCATGGAGGATGTCGAGGCGGTGGACTACGCGCAGTTCTCGGCGCTGGTCGCGACCGGGACGGTGCTGGCGGCAGAGCCCTCGCGCTCGGCCTCGTTCCGCGCCTTCGACCTGGCGCGGAAGGCGGGCTTGCCCCTGATCCTCGACGTGGACTACCGGCCCTATTCCTGGCCCGCGGCGGCGATGGCCTCGGAGGTCTGTTCGCGGGCCGGGGCGCTGTGCGACGTGATCGTGGGCAATGACGTGGAATTCGGCCTCATGGCGGGCGATCCGGCGCAGGGCCTGGACAAGGCGCGCAGCCTGATCGGCGCGGGGGCACGGATCGTCGTCTACAAGATGGGTGAGCGGGGGGCGATCACGATCACTGAGGACGGCGAATTCGCCACCGGCATCTATCCGACGAAGGCGCTGAAGCCCACCGGCGCGGGCGACAGCTTCCTGGGGGCTTTCCTGGCCGGGCTGGCGGCGGGTCTGCCGGTGCGGGACGCGGTGCTGCGCGGATCGGCCGCGGCGGCGATGGTCGTGGCCCGCGTCGGCTGCGCCCCGGCGATGCCGACCGCGGCGGACCTCGATGCCTTTCTTGCCGGACACTCCGGCCCGGACCCCGAAGGGACAGAAGATGCACATTCCGCCGCATGACAACCGCAACCGGCCGATCGTGGACCGCGATCATCCGTTGGTGCCGCTGGTCTATTTCAACATCGTGCGGCTGAAGGCGGGCGAGCATTTCGACTATCGCACCCCCGGCTACGAGACCTGCGTGGTGCCCGCGACGGGAACGGTGACGGTGGAGGTCTCGGGCGAGACCTTTCGCGGCATCGGCAACCGGGGCGTCGATGTCTGGGACGGCGAGCCGGAGGGGGTCTATGTCCCCACCGACACCGGCGCGCGGATCACGGCCGAGACGGCGACGGAATGCTTCATTGCCGGGGCGGCCTTTGCGGAAAGGCTGCGACCCTTCGCGGTGCGGTCGGGCGATCTGGATGTGGTGCAATACGGGTCGGACGAGACCAAGACGCACCGCAAGATCAAGCATATCCTGGGAACCGGGTATCACGACCGGGTCGGGCGGCTGCTGGTGTCCGAGCTGTTCACCGTGGGCGCGGGGGGCTGGTCGGGGTTTCCCAGCCACAAGCACGACACCGACCGCCTGCCGGACGAGACGCGGCATGACGAATGCTACAACTTCCGCTTCCGGCCCGACCATGGCTCGGGGATGCAGATGCTGCAAAGGGTGGATAACGAACCCGGCGACGCCTATCACATCATGAACCGGTCCACGGTGCTGATCGACAAGGGCTATCACCCCTGCTGCGTGCTGCCGGGATACGAGATGTATTATTTCACCATCCTCGGCGGGCAGTCGCAGCGCAGTCTGAAGCAGTATTTCCAGCCGACCCATGCGGCGCAGCTGCACACGATCCCGGGGATCATGGACATGGTGGCCAAGTTCAGATGATCGCCACTCTGGCCGAGGTGCTGGGGCCCGCGCTGAGGGGCGGCTATGCGGTGCCGGGGCTGGTGTGCCTGGGCTGGGAGGACGCGCGGGCCTTTGTGCGGGCGGCCGAGGCGGAGAGGGCCCCGGTGATCCTGCAGGCGGGCCCCGGCGCGCGGGCGCACATGCCGGCGGCGGTCTGGGGCGCGATG
>JBKBRG010000092.1:0-7901 GCA_046292325.1 Tabrizicola sp. | reverse complement strand
GGCCGTCATCCGCACCGCGCCCGCCGCCACGGCGATACGGTCGGTCACCGGCTTGTCCGAGACATCGACCATATGGGCCTGGCCCCGGTCGTCGAAGTGGGTCAGCCCGCTCATGGCCCACCCTGCGCGGTAAGAGGTTTCGCAAGGATCGCGCGGGTGGCCGCGGCCACGTCCGCCTGCCGCATCAGGCTTTCGCCGATCAGGAAGCAGCGCGCCCCGTATTGCGCCAGGTCGGCCAGGTCGTCCGGGGTGTAAAGCCCGCTTTCGGCGACGATCATGCGGTCCTCGGGCACGCGGCGGGCCAGCTTGCGGGTGGTATCCAGCGTCACCTCGAAGGTGTGCAGGTTGCGGTTGTTGATCCCGACCAGCGGCGACCTGAGCAGCGCGGCGCGGTCCAGTTCCGCCTGGTCGTGCACCTCGATCAGCACGTCCATCCCCCAGTCCATCGCGGCGGCTTCCAGCTCGGCGGCCTGGGCATCGTCAAGCGAAGCCATGATGAGCAGGATGCAGTCGGCATTCAGCGCGCGCGACTGGATCACCTGATACGGGTCGTAGAGGAAATCCTTGCGCAGGCAGGGCAGCGCGACGGCGTCATGCGCGGCGACAAGATATTCGTCGGCCCCCTGGAAGCTGGGCGAATCCGTCAGGACCGACAGGCAGGTGGCCCCGCCGGCCTCATAGGCCCTGGCCAGCGCCGGAGGATCGAAGTCCGCGCGGATCAAGCCCTTGGACGGACTGGCCTTCTTGATCTCGGCGATCAGGCCATAGCCGGTAAGGGCGGCCTGGCGCAGCGCCCGGCCGAAGCCGCGGGGCGGGGCGGCGGAGCGCGCGGCGGCTTCAAGGTCGGACAGGGGGACCGTGGCCTTGGCCCGGGCCACCTCCTCCAGCTTGTAGGCCTTGATGCGGTCGAGGATGGTGGACATGTCCGGGCCCCTCAGGCGTTCGTCAGGCGGCGCAGCGCATCGACCTTGGCCTTCGCCGCGCCGGAGTCGATCGACTCTCTCGCCAGGGCCACACCGTCGCGCAGGGATCCCGCCCGGTCGGCGACGACCAGCGCGGCGGCGGCGTTCAGCAGGACCGCATCCCGGTAGGCCCCTGGCGCGCCGTCGAGAAGGGCGCGGAAGGCGGCGGCATTCTCGGACGGGGTGCCACCGAGGATCGCCTCGAAAGGATGCGGGGCAAGGCCCGCGTCCTCGGGATGGACGGTGAAGTCGTGCACCGCGCCGTTTTCTACCGCCGAGACCGAAGTCACGCCGCAGATGGTGATCTCGTCGGTGCCGTCCGAGCCATGGACGAGCCAGGCCCGTTCCGTCCCGAGCGCGCGCAGGGTTTCCGCCATGGGCCGGATCAGCGCCGCCGAGAAGGCGCCGGTCAGCTGGCGCTTCACCCCGGCCGGATTGGTCAGGGGGCCGAGGATGTTGAAGATGGTCCGCGTCCCGAGCTCCGCGCGCACCGGCATGACGTGGCGGATCGCGGGGTGGTGCATGGGCGCCATCATGAAGCCGATGCCGGCCTCGGACAGGCATTTCTCGACCACCTCGGGTCCGACCATGACGTTCAGGCCCAGTTCGGTCAGCGCATCCGCGGCGCCCGACCTGGAGGACAGGTTCCGGTTGCCGTGCTTGGCCACCGGCACGCCCGCGCCTGCCACGACGAAGGCGGTGGCGGTCGAGATGTTGAGCGTGCCCTTGCCGTCGCCCCCGGTGCCGACGATGTCCATCGCCCCCGGCGGGGCTTTCACCGGGTTGCACTTGGATCGCATGACGCTGGCGGCCGCGGCATATTCGTCCACCGTCTCGCCCCGCGTCCGCAGCGCCATCAGGAACCCGCCCATCTGGGCCGGCGTGCCCTCGCCCTCGAACAGCGCGTCGAAGGCGGCCTCGGCCTCGGCCCGGGTGAGGGGCCGGGTGGCCGCGATGCCGATCAGGGGCTTCAGGGTATCGCTCATGCCGGGACCCGTGCCTTGGCTTCGTCGAGGAAGTTGCGCAGAAGCTGGTGGCCGTGTTCCGAGGCGATCGACTCGGGGTGGAACTGCACGCCCTCGATCAGATGGTGGCGGTGGCGCAGGCCCATGATCGTGCCGTCCTCCAGCCAGGCGGTGATCTCCAGCTCGGCGGGAAGCGTGGCGCGGTCCACGACAAGGGAGTGGTAGCGCGTCGCCTGGAAGGGCGAGGGCAGGCCGCGGAAGACGCCCTTGCCCGCGTGGTGCATGGTGCCCATCTTGCCGTGGACGATCTCGTGGCAGCGGACGACCTTGCCGCCGAAGGCCTCGCCGATGGTCTGATGGCCGAGGCAGACGCCGAGCAGCGGGATCTCCGCCGTCGCGGCGGCCCTGGTCAGCGGCAGGCAGATCCCGGCCTGGGCGGGGTCGCAGGGGCCGGGAGAGAGGACGATCACCTCCGGGCGCATCGCGATCACGTCCTGCACGTCCAGCGCGTCGTTGCGCTTGACAACCACCTCCGCGCCAAGCTCGCCCAGGTAGTGGACGAGGTTGTAGGTGAAGCTGTCGTAGTTGTCGATCAGGAGGAGCATCGGTCGGACCCAGGCGGCTGCCGGTTGGTTATCGCCGATGCGCGGGGCGGTGTAAACCGGGGTCAGAAGGCCGGCCTTCCCGCGGAACGGATTTGCGCATCATTGGAAATCAATGGGTTGTCGGGAAAGGTTCAGGTGGTCTTGCCCAAGGAACGGCCCGGGGCGCGGTCAGTCGTGGATCACCAGGTCGTCCTCGCCGAGGTAGCAGCCGGTCTCGACCGCGATCAGCGTCGCGGGCAGGCGGCCGGGGTTTTCCAGGCGATGCGGGCGGCCAAGCGGAACATGGACGGCATCGCCTTCCTGAACGAGGCGCGTCAGGACGCCCAGCGTGATCTCGGCCGTGCCTTCGACCACCACCCAATGTTCGGACCGGTGCAGGTGGGATTGCAGCGAGGTCGCCTCGCCCGGGGCGAGACGCAGCATGCGCACCCGGAACCGGCGACCCCCGGCCAGCACCGGGGCCGGCATGGGCGCCAGGGCGGGTTCGGCGGCAGCGATCAGACCGGAGGCCTCGGCAAAGCCGGCGTGGTGTGATCCGTCCATGATCCGCCTCTCCTGTCCCATGCCCGCAAGCGTCGCCGCCAAAGGGTTAGCAAAGGGTTAACGTCGTCGGGCCATTTCGGGGCATTTCCGCGGCGGTGAGGTCAGGACGATCCGGCGGGCCGGACGCAGATCGGCTGGATCGCCCTGGCAGGCGCAAGCCGCTTGTCCCGCCTCAACGCGCGAAGGGCGCACGACCGGCCCGGCACGAGGCCTCGGGCGGGGATATCCGGTGGGCCTGCGCATGGACTTGCGGGTCAGGTCCAGTCCAGGACGACCTTGCCGGAAAGGCCGGAGCGCATGGCGGCGAAGCCGTCCCGGAAGTCGGCCGCCTTGAAGCGGTGGGTGATGACGCGGCGGATGTCGAGACCGTTTTCCAGCATGGCGATCATCTTGTACCAGGTCTCGAAGATCTCGCGGCCGTAGACGCCCTTGATGGTGATGGCCTTGAACACGATGCGCGACCAGTCCACGGGCGACTTGCCGGGCGGGATGCCCAGCATGGCGATGCGGCCGCCCATCACCATGTGCTCGACCATCTGGTCCAGCGCAGCCTGGCTGCCCGACATCTCCATGCCCACATCGAAGCCCTGCGTCATGTGCAGGCCCGCGTAGACCGATTTCAGGTCGGTCGTGGCGACGTTCACCGGGATCACGTCGGCGACCTGCCCGGCAAGGTCGAGGCGGGCCTGGTTGATGTCGGTGATGACGACATGCCGCGCGCCCACATGCCGGGCGACGGCGGCGGCCATGATGCCGATCGGACCCGCGCCGGTGACAAGGACATCCTCGCCGATCAGGTCGAAGGAAAGCGCGGTGTGGACGGCATTGCCGAGGGGGTCGAGGATCGCGCCGATCTCGTCGTCGATCGTGTCGGGCAGGGGAACGACGTTGAAGGCGGGCAGGCGCAGGTATTGCGCGAAGGCGCCCGGTTCGTTGACGCCGATCCCGCGGGTTTCGGGATCGAGGTGAAAGCGCCCCGACCGGCTCTGCCGGCTGGTCTTGCCGATCAGGTGGCCCTCGCCAGAGCATCTCTGGCCGATTGCCAGGCCTTCGACGTTGCGGCCCTTCTGCACGATGATGCCCGCGAACTCGTGACCCGTCACCAGCGGCACCGGAACGGTTCTTTGCGCCCAGTCGTCCCAGTTCCAGATGTGGATGTCGGTGCCGCAGATCCCGGTCTTGTGGATCTTGATGAGCACATCGTCGGGGCCGATCTCCGGCACGGGGCGGGTTTCCATCCAGAGGCCGGGTTCGGGCCTGGATTTGGCCAGGACGGTCATCTCGTCGGGGTGGCGGGTCATGCGAGGGCTCCCGTGGCTTTGCCGGCGGCAGTGAAGGCGTCCAGCGCAAGGTCGAGGTCCGCGCGGGTCAGGGCCGCGTTCATCTGGGTGCGGATGCGGGCCTGATCCCTAGGGACGACGGGGAAGAAGAAGGGCGCGACATGCACGCCCCGGGTGCCCAGGTCGGCGGCCATCGCCTGCGCCAGTCTGGCGTCGCCAAGCATCACCGGGATGATCGGATGGTCACCCGGCAGAAGGGTGAAGCCGGCCGCGGCAAGGCCTGCGCGCCAGTAGGCCGCGTTTTCGGCGAGTTTCGCGCGCAGGTCGTCGGCCTGTTCCACGATGTCGATCGCAGCCAGTGCGGCGCCGACGACCGCGGGGGGCAGGGCGTTGGAGAAGAGATAGGGCCTTGCGCGCTGGCGGAGGAGGTCGATCACCGGCTGCGGGCCGGCGACATAGCCGCCCAGGGCTCCGCCCAGCGCCTTGCCGAGGGTGCCGGTGAGGATATCGACGCGAACGCCCGCGCGGGCCGGCGTGCCGGCGCCCCTGGGGCCGGTGATCCCGGTGGCGTGGCAGTCGTCCACCATCACCATCGCGCCGTATGCATCCGCCAGCGCGCGGATCTCCGGCAGTCTGGCGTAATGGCCGTCCATCGAGAAGACGCCGTCCGTCGCAATCAGGATGAAGCGGGCGCCGTCGGCCTTCGCCGCCTTCAGCCGGGTTTCGAGGTCCGCCATGTCCGAATTGGCATAGCGGTAGCGTTTCGCCCTGCACAGCCGGATGCCGTCGATGATCGAGGCGTGATTCAGCGCATCGGAAACGACCGCGTCCTCGGGGCTGAGCAGGGGTTCGAAGAGCCCGCCGTTGGCATCGAAGCAGGCGGCGAACAGGATGGAATCGTCCTGGCCGAGAAAGCGCGCGAGGCGGTTTTCCAGCTGGCGGTGCAGATCCTGCGTGCCGCAGATGAAGCGGACGCTCGCCAGGCCGAAGCCATGGTCGTCCATCGCAGCCTTGGCCGCCGCGATCAGCCGCGGGTCGTCTGCCAGGCCGAGGTAGTTGTTGGCGCAGAGGTTCAGCATCTCGCGCCCCGCCATCCGCACATGCGCGCCCTGCGCCCCGGAGATGAGCCGCTCGCGCTTCATCAGACCGTCCGCCTCGATCTGGGCGAGGGTCGCGGCGATGTGGTCGAGGAAGCGATTATCCGTCATGGCAGAATCCTTTCCGGTTTTACGGAGTGTGCACCGATCTGCGGGATTGGTCAACTTGGCGGACGAAATTCCTTGATGGCGGAAACCGGCTTGCTCTTTTCCGAAATACTCCACAGGGGTCCGGGGGTGTGAAACCCCCGGTCCGCGGGATCAGCTGTCCTGGACGATCAGGATGGCGCGGGCCGTCCCCCGGGCTGCGATCTCGTGCGGGCGGTCGGCGGGATAGCGGGCGACGTCTCCCGGATCCAGCTCTTCGGTCGCATCGCCGGAGGTGACGGCCAGGCGGCCTTCGAGGACGGTCAGATGCTCGCGGCAGCCGGGGGAATGGGGGTCCGAGGTCAATCGGGCATCTGTCCGGAACACCAGTTCGTAGACCTCGTGATGGCCGACGGTCTCGGGGGCGGACAGGATCCGGATGGTGACTCCGTTGCGCTGGATCACGGGGGCGGCACCGGCGCGGGTGATCTCGATGCCCGGGGCGGGCCGGTCCTCCAGGAGGCCCGCGAAATCCAGTTGCAGGGCCCGGGTCAGCGCCCAGAGCGTGGCGACGGTCGGCGAGGATTCGCCGCGTTCGATCTGGCTGACCATCGACCGCGAGACGCCCGAGAGCTTCGCGGCGGCGTCGAGCGACAGGCCGCGGGCCTTGCGCGCCGCGCGAAGCGAGGCGGCAAGGCGGGCGTGGATGTCGGAACGGTCGGCCATGGCGGCATGGTGGCGGGGAAGAGCGGGGGCGTCAATCTGCGGGCTGCGCCGGTCGTCTCCTCGTCGCTTCCTGCCCGCGATAAGCGGATGAAGTCGACAGAGCCCCCCGCGTTCAGGTGCCGCAGAAGGTGACGTAGGGGCCAAAGCCGGTCGGTGCGGGCAGGATGTAGGGCTCGGCCGCGACGAAGGGCTGCCGGATCGCGGCGAGCAGGGCGTGGAAAGGGGCCAGATCGCCCGCGGTGGCCGCGGCCAGGGCTTCCTCGACCTTGTGGTTCCTGGGGATCACGGCGGGATTTGCCAAGGCGATCCGGCCCTCTACCCCGTCCCCGGCCCGGGCCCGCCAGCGGCGAAGCCAGGCGTCCATCCGCGAGAAATCCCTAAACAGGGGGCGGAGCGCGGCCTCGTCCGCCAGGCGCCGGAAGGTCAGGGTCCAGTCCGCGCCCTCCATCGCGGCCATCAGGTCGTCGGCCAGCGCCGCATCCTCCGCCTCCGCGCCCGGCAGCCCCAGCTTGCGCCGCATCACCGCGACCCATTCGGCCCGGTAGCGGCCCTTGATGCCCGAAAGGCGCTCGTTGGCGATCTCGACCGCCCGGTCCGGCACGGGATCGATCAGCGGCAAGAGCGTTTCGGCCAGCCGCGCCAGGTTCCAGCCCAGGATCAGCGGCTGATTGGCATAGGCGTAACGCCCCTGGTGGTCGATCGAGGAAAAGACGGTGCCGGGCGCATAGGCCTCCATGAAGGCGCAGGGGCCGTAGTCGATGGTCTCGCCGCTGATCGCCATGTTGTCGGTGTTCATCACCCCGTGGACGAACCCGATGCCCATCCAGTCGGCGATCAGGCGCGCCTGGCGGGCGATGACGGCGTCGAGGAACGCGAGATAGGGGTTTTCGGCGTCTGCAAGGTCGGGATAGTGGCGGGCGATCGCGTAGTCGGCCAGCGCGCGCACCTGCGCCGTCTCTCCGCGCGCGGCGAAGAACTGGAAGGTGCCCACGCGCAGGTGGCTGGCGGCGACCCGCGCCAGCACCGCGCCGGGCAGTCTCGTCTCGCGCCAGATCTCCTCGCCGGTGGCCACGACGGCAAGCGCGCGTGTGGTGGGGACACCCACGGCGGCCATGAACTCCGAGATCAGGTATTCGCGCAGCATCGGGCCGACCGCCGCCTTGCCATCGCCCCCGCGCGAAAAGGCCGTGCGGCCCGAGCCCTTGAGCTGGATGTCGAAGCGGCGGCCGTCAGGGGCGATCACCTCGCCCAGAAGATGCGCGCGACCGTCGCCGAGCTGGGGCGAGAAGCCGCCGAACTGATGGCCGGCATAGGCCTGGGCGATGGGATCGGCCCCGGGGGGCAGCGCCGCGCCCGAGAACCAGTGCGTGGCTTCGGTTTCCGTAAGCGCGAGTCCGAGATCGGCGGCAAGATCCGCGTTCAGGACCAGAAGCCGGGGGGCAGGCGCCGGGTCGGGCACGGCCCGCAGGTAGGTGCCGGGCAGATCGCGGGCGTAGGAATGGTCGAAGGCGATGGACATCGGGGCCCCCTTTCCAGAGGGATATGCGCCTTGCATCGCCCTGCGGCAAGGCCGGGCCGGCCCGGGCCGGAGACGGCGCAGCCCGACGGCGGGGCGGCGCCTCCGGCGGGAGTATTT
>JBKBRG010000091.1:0-7906 GCA_046292325.1 Tabrizicola sp. | reverse complement strand
CGGCCATGCCTATGCGGCCGAGGGGCACGTCCTGTTCCGCGTCCGCAGCTACCGGGACTACGGCAGGCTGTCGGGGCGCAGCGTGGACGACATGATCGCGGGCGCAAGGGTCGAGGTCGCCCCGTTCAAGGAAGACCCGATGGATTTCGTGCTGTGGAAGCCGTCCTCGGCGGCCGAGCCCGGCTGGAACAGCCCCTGGGGGCGTGGCCGTCCGGGATGGCACATCGAATGCAGCGCCATGGCACACGAACTGCTGGGCGAATCCTTCGACATCCACGGCGGGGGCCTCGACCTGCAATTCCCCCACCACGAAAACGAGATCGCCCAATCCGCCTGCGCCCACCCCCACGGCGACTTCGCCCATTACTGGCTGCACAACGAGATGTTGCAGGTCGAGGGCAGGAAGATGTCCAAGAGCCTTGGCAATTTCTTCACCGTGCGCGACCTCTTGGACCAGGGCATCCCCGGCGAGGTGATCCGCTTCGTCTTCCTGATGACGCATTACCGCAGTCCGATGGACTGGACGGCGGAAAAGGCGCGCGCGGCCGAGGCGACCTTGCGCAAGTGGCGCGCGGCAACGGCGGCGGTTGCCGCCTCGGCCCCCCTGCCGGCGGTGGTCGAGACGCTGGCCGACGATCTGAACACGGCCGGGGCGCTGGCCGCGCTGCATGCCGCGGCGGGCGAGGGGGACTGGGCCGGGCTGAAGGCCTCGGCCCGGCTCATCGGCCTTCTGACCGAGGATCTGGGTGCCTGGGCCGCCGCGCCGCGGGTGGACCTCTCGGGGCAGGCCGAACGGCTGTCCGCGCTCAGGGCCGAGGCCATGGCCACGAAGGATTTCACTGCGGTCGATGCGCTGAAGGCGGCGCTGATCGCGGCGGGGGTCGAGGTGCGCATGTCCAGGGCGGGCGTCGAACTTGTCCCCGGCTCGGACTTCGACCCGGCCAAGCTGGAGGCCTTGCCGTGACCGCCCAGGAAGAAAACCTTTCGTCCGAAGGTCTTTCGGCCCCCCGCGACCGCCTTTTCCTGTTCGACACCACCCTGCGCGACGGCCAGCAGACCCAGGGCGTGCAGTTCTCCACCGCCGAAAAGCAGCAGATCGCCCGGGCGCTGGATGCGCTGGGGGTGGATTACATCGAAGGCGGCTGGCCGGGCGCGAACCCGACCGATTCCGACTTCTTCGCCGCCCCGCCCGCCACCCGCGCCACCCTTACCGCTTTCGGCATGACCCGCCGCGTGGGGCGGTCGGCCGAGAACGACGATGTGCTGGCCGCCGTCCTGAACGCGGGCACCCCGGCAGTCTGCCTTGTCGGCAAGACGCATGACTTCCACGTCACCACCGCGCTTGGCGTCACGCTGGAAGAGAACCTCGAGGCCATTGCCTCCTCGATCCGCCATCTGGTCGGCAGGGGCCGCGAGGCGCTGTTCGATGCCGAACATTTCTTCGACGGCTACCGCGCCAACCCGGCCTATGCGCTGGCCTGCCTGACGGCGGCGCGGGACGCGGGCGCGCGCTGGATCGTGCTTTGCGACACCAACGGCGGCACCCTGCCCGCCGAAGTGGGCCGCGTGACGGCCGAGGTCATCGCCGCGGGCATCCCGGGCGACCGGCTGGGCATCCATTGTCACGACGACACGGGGAACGCCGTTGCCAACTCGCTGGCCGCCGTCGAGGCCGGTGCCCGGCAGATCCAGGGCACGCTGAACGGCTTGGGCGAACGCTGCGGCAATGCGAACCTGACGACGCTGATCCCGACCCTGCTGCTGAAGGAACCCTATGCCGGCCGCTTCGAGACGGGGGTCAGCCGCGAGGCGCTGGCGGGGCTGCTCAGGACCAGCCGGATGCTGGACGACATCCTGAACCGCGTGCCCCTGCGCAGCGCGCCCTATGTCGGCGCCTCGGCCTTCGCGCACAAGGCGGGGCTGCATGCCAGTGCGATCCTGAAGGATCCTTCCACCTACGAACACATCGACCCCGCGCTGGTGGGAAATGAGCGCGTGATCCCGATGTCGAACCAGGCGGGCCTGTCGAACCTGCGCGCGCGGCTGGCGGCGGCCGGGATCGAGGTCGATCCGAAGGACCCCCGCCTGGGCCGGATCATCGAGGTGGTGAAGGCGCGCGAGGATCAGGGCTATGCCTATGACGGCGCACAGGCGAGCTTCGAACTGGTCGCGCGCCGCGAACTGGGCCTCTGCCCAGAGTTCTTCGAGGTCAAGCGCTATCGGGTGACGGTAGAGCGGCGGAAGAACAGATACGACCGGATGATCTCGCTGTCCGAGGCCGTGGTGGTGGTCAAGATCGGCGACCGCAAGATGATGTCGGTTTCGGACAGCATGGACGAGACCGGCAGCGACCGCGGGCCTGTGAACGCGCTGGCCAAGGCTCTGGGCAAGGACCTTGGCCCCTATCAGGCCTGCATCGACGACATGAAGCTGGTGGATTTCAAGGTCCGCATCACCAATGGCGGGACCGAGGCAGTGACGCGCGTCATCATCGACAGCGAGGACGGGCGGGGCCATCGCTGGTCCACCGTGGGGGTCAGCGCCAACATCATCGACGCCAGTTTCGAGGCTCTGCTCGACGCGATCCAGTGGAAGCTGATCCGCGACTTCGGCCGGCCGCACGGGGCCGCGGCATGAGCCTCGACGCCTGCGCCGGGCTGGTGCAGCGGGGCGATCCGGACCGCTTCCTCGCGGTGATGGCCGCCCCCGTGGCGGTGCGGGCGCAGCTTCTGCCGCTCTATGCCTTCAACCTCGAGGTCGCCCGCGCCCCCTGGGTGACGCAGGAACCGCTGATCGCCGAGATGCGCCTGCAATGGTGGCGCGACGTGGTGGAGAATGCGGCCTCGGGCGCTGCCCGCGCGCATGAGGTCGCGGGCCCCTTGCACGCGCTGATCCGGGATTTCGGCCTGCCGGTCGAGGTTCTGGACCGCCTGATCGCCGCCCGCCGCTGGGACATCCACCGCGAGCCGCATGAGGGGATCGCCGGGCTTGCGGCCTATCTCGACGATACGGGGGCAGGGCTGATGTGGCTGGCCGCCAGGGCGCTGGGGGCGCCGGAAGGGGCGGAACATGCGGTGCGCAGCTATGGCTGGGCCACGGCGGCGGCCTTCTATCTGCGTGCCGTGCCCGATCTTGTCGCGCGCGGCCGCCGTCCCTTGCCCGAAGGGATCGGCGCCGCCGATCTGGCGCGGCTGGGGCTGGAGCGGCTGGCCGAAGCGCGCCAGGCGCGCCGGTCGGTTCCCAGGGGGATTGCCCCGGCGCTGCTCGCCGGCTGGCAGACCGAAGCCCTTCTGCGCCAGGCCCTTGCGGGGGAAAGCTCATCCTTGCAGCTTCCCGAGTTCCAGCGCCGGTGGCGGCTCTTGTGGCAGGGCCTTACCGGGCGCTGGTGAGGGCGGCTCGGTTGCGACTGCGCCGCCCGGACGCCGGTCCGGTCGATGGGCGCGGGCAAGGCGGCGAAAAGCGGCAGGTCAGGCGCGGGTTTCCTGTGGCCGCAGCCAGAGCCAGATCAGCGCGCCGCCGGCCAGCACGAGGAAGGGCAGCATGGCCAGGTTGACCATCTGCCAGCCCGCCTGCACCGACCCGCCGGAACAGTTCATCAGACCGCCCGACGCGAACGAGGCCAGCGTCACGCCCCCGAAGACGACCAGGTCGTTCAGCCCCTGAAGCCGCCCGCGCTCTTCCGGCCGCTGGGCGCTGGTCAGCATTGTCGTCGCCCCGATGAAGCCGAAATTCCAGCCGATGCCGAGGAGGATCAGCGCGACGAAGAAGTTCTCCAGCTGCACCCCCGCCATCGCCACCGCGCCCGAGGCCGCAAGGATCGTCAGTCCCAGCGCGATGATCCGCTCGGTCCCGAAGCGCGCGATCAGATGGCCGGTGAAGAACGAGGGCGCATACATCGCCAGCACATGCGCCGTCACCACATTCGCCGCATCGCCCGTCTCGAAGCCGCAGCCCACCACCGCCAGGGGCGAGGAGGTCATCACCAGGTTCATCAGCGCGTAAGAGACCGTCGCGCAGATCATCGCCACCAGGATCGCCGGATTGCGCAGAAGTTCGCCCCTGGTCCGACCTTCCGGCCTGCCGGCGACCGGGGCCGGCGGCGCCGGGATCCTCAGCGCGAGGAAGAGGAGCGAGCCGAACAGGTTCAGCGCGATCACCGCGAGGTAGGAGCCGAGAAAGGTCACCGCCATCGCATCCGCGGTCACCTTCACCAGTTGCGGGCCGACCACCGCCGACAGGAGCCCCCCGGCCATGACCCAGCTGATCGCCTTGGGCCGAAAGCCCTCGGACGCGGTGTCGGTCGCGGCAAAGCGGTAGAAGCCGTTGGCCGACATGTAGATGCCGGACAGGAGCGCCCCGATGCAGAAGGCGAGAAAGCTGCCCTGCGACAGGCCCCAGGCCCCGATCGCCGCCCCCAGCGCCCCGCCGCCCGCACCGAAGAAGAACCCGGCCCGCCGTCCGAAACGCTGCATCAGCATGGATAGCGGCGTCGCCGTCAGCATCGAGCCGATCACCATCATCGTCACCGGCAGCGTGGCCCAGCAGGCATTGGGCGCGAGGCTCGACCCGGCCAGCCCGGCGATGGTGAAGATCATCGGCAGTTGCGCCCCCAGCACGGCCTGCGCGGCGACAAGGACGATGACATTGCGGCGGGCGAGGGCGTCGGTGCTCATGCGCCAAGCCCTAGACCCGGGTCGGGGCTTCCGCAAGGGGCGGGGGTTGCGGCGCCCCGCCGCGGATGCAAGGCTGCGGCCATGGTGGGACGGATCATCGAGACAGCCGATTGCGTGGCCGAGGGCGCGGCGTGGCTCGCCTCGCGCGAGCCGGCCTTTGCCCGCGCGCTGGCTCTGGTCGGACCGCTGCCCTTGCGGCGCGAGCCGGACGGCTTCGCAGCCCTGCTGCGCGCGATCGTCGGCCAGCAGGTCTCGGTCGCCAGCGCCCGGGCGATCTGGGCGCGGCTCGAAGCGGCCGGGCTGACCGGGGCCGAGGCGATGGCGCGCGCCTCGGACGCGGGCCTGCGCGCCGCGGGCCTGTCGCGGCAGAAGGCGCGCTATGGCAGGGCGCTGGCGCAGGCCGGCATCGATTTCAATGCCTTGCGCGCCGTTCCTGATGCAGAGGTCGTCCGCACCCTTGTCGCCGTGCCGGGGATCGGGGTCTGGACGGCCGAGATCTATGCCATGTTCGCGCTGGGTCGGGCGGATGTCTTTGCCCCTGGCGACCTGGCCCTGCAAGAGGCGGCGCGGATGCTGTTCGACCTGCCCGCGCGCCCCAGCGACAAGGCGCTGCGGGCCATGGCCGAGGCCTGGTCGCCCTGGCGGTCGGTTGCGGCGCGGGTGCTTTGGGCCTACTACCGCGTGGCACGGGAACGGGAAGGGGTGATCTGATGCGGGAATTGCGGTTCGGGCGCAAGGGCGCGGCGCGGGGGCAGGTGCGGTCGCTGGTCGTGTTCCTGCATGGCTATGGCGCGGATGGGGCAGACCTGCTGGGCCTGGCCGATGTCATGGCCCCGCACCTGCCGGAGACGGCCTTCGTCGCCCCGGACGCACCGGAACGCTGCGCGGGTGGCGGCTTTGGCTATCAGTGGTTCCCGATCCCCTGGCTCGACGGGTCGTCCGAGGCGGCGGCCGCCGCAGGATTGGCCGCGGCGGCCAGGGACTTGAACGGCTTTCTTGATGCGCGCCTCGCCGAAGAGGGGTTGACCGCGGACCACATGGCGCTGGTCGGCTTCAGCCAGGGCGCGATGATGAGCCTGGAGGTCGCCCCCCGCCGCGACAGGGCCGTGGCCGGCGTGGTGGCGATCTCGGGCCGGCTGTTGCGCCCCGAGGCGCTGGCGTCCGAGGCGCGGGTCAAGCCGCCGGTCCTTCTGATCCACGGGGATCAGGATCCGGTGGTGCCCTTCGCCGACATGGCAAGGGCGGGCGACGCCCTGACCGCGGCGGGGTTCGAGACCTTCGGCCATGTGATGCAGGGCACCGGCCACGGTATCGCGCCGGACGGGCTGGGCGTGGCTTTGCGCTTCCTGAAGGATCGGCTGGAAAGCAGGGAAATACAGTAGCTTACGGCTGACTGTTCAGACCGTTCAGATAGGCGGCGCAGCCGGTCAGGGCGGCATAGTCGTCCTCGACCACGGTCACCGAGAAGTCGTTCAGCAACAGGTCCACCCGCCGCGCCTCGCGGAAGCTCTGTTCCAGACCGAAGCTCTGGAACGAGGGGGTCATCGCCCGCGACATGCCCCCGATCAGATAGATCCCGCCGTAGGGCAGGTGGATCAGTGCCAGATCGGCAAGCATCTGGCCCAGGATATGCACATAAAGCCGCGCGGCATGGGTGGCGACCGGATCGCCCTGGCCCAGCGCCGTCAGCACCTCGGCCGAACTCATCCCGGCGGGATGGCCGGCGGCATGGGCGGCGAAGGCGTGCAGATTGGCAAGGCCGCGGCCCGCCAGCACCTCCTCGACCCCGGCATGGGGCACCTCGCCCGCCGCGCGCAGCCGCGCCTCGATGAAGCGGGCCAGCAGGAAATCCTCTTCGCTGCGCACCGGCATGTTGACATGGCCGCATTCCGAAGGCGGCACCACGCGGCCCTGCGGTCCGGGATGGACCGGCGCCGCATTGACCCCGGTGCCGAGGCCGACGACCAGCATCGCTGCTCCGGTCTTGACCGGACCGGAGATGACCCGGCGCAGGTTTGCGGCCGGGATGTGCCCCAGCGCCTGACCCTGGGCCTGAAGGTCGTTCAGGATCGCCACCCGCGCCGCTCCGGTCGCGCCCGAAAGCTTTTCGGCGTCCATCACCCAGTCGAGGTTGGTCATCGTCGCCACCCCGTCCTGCACCGGCCCGGCGGCGGCGACGCAGACGCCGGTCACCGTGGCCCCGGTGGCGGCGAGGTAGTCGCGCAGCACATGGGCGATATCCTGACCGCGCGCCTGATACTCGGCATTCGGATAGCGCCGGATCGAATCGATCCGGACCCTGTCGCCTTCAGCCAGCGCAACACGGGTGTTGGTGCCGCCAATGTCGGCAAGGATCGAAAGGGTCATCGGGCAGGTCCGTCGTTCGGCATGGGCAGGTGATAGGGCGAAACCGCCGGTCGCGCCAGAGGTATCAAAGCGGTTCGGACGGCTCAGCCGTGCGGTGCCGGCCCGGTGGACATGCCTTCGACCAGCTCTGCCTCGAGCATGCGCTCCACCTCGGGCGCGTCGGGATTGGCGATCTTTTCCAGCAGCATCTCGGCCACCTGCCGCCCGGCGTGGCGGACGGACGAGCGCATGGCGGTGAAGATCGGCCGGTCCTCGCCGTTCTTCAGATAGCTCAGATCGTCGTCGAAGATGATGACCGACACGTCGCGGCCCAGTTTCAGCCCCGCCCCTTCGATCGCACGCCGCACGCCCATGCCCGACAGCATCGAGGCGGTGACGAAGGCGGTGGGAGGATCGGGCAGGGCCAGCATGGCACGGGCGGCGCGGAAACCCGCAAGCTCGGTCATCTCGCCCGAGGCCATCAGCGCGGGATCGGCCGCGATCCGGTGCGCGGCCAGCGCGTCCAGATAGCCGCGGCGGCGGCGGATGGCGAAGTCCATGAATTCCAGCCCGTTGACCAGCGCGATCCGCCGATGGCCGAGGCCGATCAGATGTTCGGTCGCCTGCTGGATGGCGCGGCGGTTGTTCACGTCCAGCCAGGAATAGGGTTCGGTCGCGCCGGTGGCCCGGCCATGGACGACGAAGGGCAGGCCGATCTCGCGCAGAAGCGGTATGCGCGGATCGTTCTCGCGGGGGCCGTGGACGATGACGCCGTCCACATTGCCCTTCACCTTCATCGCCCGATAGGTCTGCGCCTCTTCCTCGTCGGGGACGACGGACAGCAGCATGTCATAGTCGTTGCGGCTGTAGGTCTCGCCCGCGCCGGC
>JBKBRG010000090.1:0-7967 GCA_046292325.1 Tabrizicola sp. | reverse complement strand
CCCGCGCCCGCCCCCCCCCCACCCCCACCCCCCCCCCGCCCCGCCCGCCGCCCCCCCCCCGGGCGCCCCCCCCCCCCCCCCCGGTCGGAAAGCTTCGGGGAAGGCGGTGATGAAGATCACCGCACCCGCGCCGAACCGGAAGAGGATCCCGCTCACCGCCTCGATGCCCGAGGGATCGCCGGCCGGCCGGAATTCGGCCGGCATCCGTCGGGCCAGACCGCCGCCGCCAGATGCGCCGCGCTCAGGGCAGGTGGCGGTGGATCACCGTCACGCCACCCATCCGCCGCGCCATCAGCGCGATCAGGGTCCGACGCAGCGGCGGGACCAGCAGCAGAAGCCCCAGCGCATCGGTGAAGAACCCCGGCAGGATCAACAGCACCGCCGCCACGGCGACCAGCGCCTGATCCACCAGCGGAGAGAGCGGATCCTCGGCCATCCGGCCGCGGAAACCCTCCACGAACTCCTCCCGCCGCACCGACAGGCCGGATGCCGCCAGCCGGCGCAGGATGAACACGCCCCCCGCCGCCGTCAGCAGGACCCAGGCCAGGGTCAGCCACAGGCCCAGCCGCGCGCCCAGGGTCACGAACAGCGCGATTTCCACCAGGGGAAGCGCCAGAATCGCCAGGATGATCGCCATCGCCACTCTCCGCCCGTCCGATCCGGTCTCGTGTGGTAGACTTCGGCGGGTGCCCACCCTACATAGGGGCAAACCGTGCCCATTCCAACGGAACACCAAAGGTTCAGAGGTCAGCAATGAACGGCTCCTTGATCCAGCTCCTGGTCCTTGCCGGGATTGCGATCTTTCTCATCCTCAAGCTCCGTTCCGTGCTGGGCACCCGCGACGGCTTCGAAAAGCCGCCGATCCCGCTCGAGGACGTGCGCCCCCGCATCCGCCGGGATTTCGAGGTGATCGAGGGCGGCCCCGATCGCGACATCATCGACCATGTCGCGGAAGGCTCGGATGCCGCCCGGGCCCTGGCCGAGATGAAGAAGGCCGAACCCGCCTTTTCCGTCGGACCGTTCCTGCAAGGCGCCCGCAGCGCCTACGAGATGATCCTCACCGCCTTCGAGAAGGGCGAGCTTGACCGCATCCGCCCCTTCCTCGCCGATGACGTTGAGGCAAGCTTCGCCGAGGCCATCGCCGCGCGCGAAGCCCAGGGCCTGACGATCGAGGCCAATTTCCTCGGGATCAAGGAACTTGCCCTGCACGACGCGACCTACAACCCCGACAGCAAGATGGCCGAGATCTCGGTCCGGTTCGCCGCGGACCAGACCTATGTCGTGCGCAACAAGGCGGGCGAGATCGTCGAAGGTTCCCCGCGCGAGGTGAAGAAGACCCGCGACATCTGGACCTTCGCGCGCCAGATGGGGTCGGATGATCCGAACTGGCAGCTCGTCGCGACCGGCGACTGACCGCCTTGGCATGCGCGCGGCCCGGTCCCTTGCCCCGTCTCCTGCCCAGGCCCTTGCCCTGGCCTGCCTCGCGGTCGTGGCGGCCCTGATGCCCGCCCGACCGGCAAAGGCCGAGCTTCTGGACTTCGACGCGCTCGACGGCTGGATGGAGGACGACCATCTGGCCGCGCTCACCGCCTTCCTCGGCACCTGCGACCTGATCGACCAGCCCGACTGGAAGCCGATCTGCGCAGTCGCCGCCGACGTGCCGAAGGACGATGCCTCGGCCCGCAGCTTCTTCGAGCTGTTCTTCCGCCCGGTGGTCGTGGGCCGGCCGCCCGCGCTCTTCACCGGCTATTTCGAGCCGGAACTCGCAGGTTCGCCCACCCGCACCGGCCGTTTCCAGTATCCGATCTACCGCCGCCCGCCCGAATTGCAGGACGGTGTGCCCTATCACACCCGCGCCGCCATTGAAGGCGGCGCGATCGCGGGCCGGGGGCTGGAACTGGCCTGGCTCGACGATCCGGTGGATGTCTACTTCCTCCAGGTCCAGGGCTCGGGCCGCATCCGCATGACCGACGGCACGGTGGTCCGCGTCGGCTATGCCGGCAAGAACGGTCACGCCTACCGTTCCGTCGGGCAAGAGATGGTGCGCCGCGGCACCCACACGCTTGACCAGGTCTCGGCGCCCGAGATCGCCACCTACGTCCGCTCCAACCCCTCGACCGGGCGAGAGCTTCTCGAGACCAACCCCTCCTACGTCTTCTTCCGCAAGATCGGGACGCTCCGCCCCGAGGACGGTCCGATCGGCGCCATGGGGCGGTCGATCACCGCAATGCGGTCCGTCGCCATCGACCCCAAGTTCACGCCGCTCGGCGCCCCGGTCTGGATCGAGAAGGACGGCCGCAACCCGATCCGCAGCCTGATGGTGGCGCAGGACACCGGCGGCGCGATCAAGGGGATGCAGCGCGCCGACATCTTCTATGGCACCGGCAAGGAGGCCGGCGATGCCGCGGGCACGGTGAAGGACCCCGGCCGCATGGTGCTCCTCCTGCCCATCGACCGCGCCTTCGCGATGCTGGAAGACGACTGACACCATGCGCCGCCGCCGCACCCTTTCGCCCGAGGAAGCCGACCTCTGGCGCAGCGTCGCACGGACGGCGCGACCGCTGCACACGGCCCGGCTGCCCCTGCCCACCGACCCGGAGCCGCTGCCGGAACCGCCGCCGCCCCTCGCGCCGGCCAAGCCCCGCCTGCCGCCCTTCGCCCTCGGGGAAAGGGTCCGCAGCCCGGAACGGCACGACCTTGCCCCGACGCTTCCGCAGCTGCTTGGCCAGGCGCCCCTCAGGATGGATGCGGGCACCCATGCCAGGATGACGCGCGGCAAGCTCGCCCCCGAGGCACGGATCGACCTGCACGGCATGACGCTGGCCGAGGCGCACCCGGAACTGATCCGCTTCGTCCTGAACGCCCATGCCGCGGGGCTGCGCCTCGTCCTCGTCATCACCGGCAAGGGCAGACAGCGCGATGACGGCGGCCCGATCCCGCAGCGGACCGGCGCGCTGCGCCACCAGGTGCCGCACTGGCTGCACCTGCCGCCGCTCGGCCCCGTGGTGCTGCAGGTGACCGAGGCACATCTGAAACACGGCGGCAGCGGCGCCTACTACGTCTATCTCCGCCGCCGCTGACTCCCGCCAGGCCTGCACTTGCTCTTTTGACAAATACTCCACGGGGGGACCGGGGGGTGTGACACCCCCCGGCGGCCGGCCAGGCGGGCCGACGCGGGTCCTATTGCCCCTCGGCGATCGCCCCGACCGGCGCCAGCACGATCTCGGTCGCGTTCCTGACCGTCAGCACCAGCCCCGGCAGAAGCCCGACCCGCGCCCGGGCATCGGCGGTGAAGGCGTCCGCGATGCCCACCAGCCCGCCGAACAGGTTCAGAAGCGCGGGGTTCTCGCCGAGGTTCAGGTGCCCGGTCCCCGTCGAATAGGCGGCGGTGTCGAGGTAGATCACGTTCAGATCGGCGATCTTCGCCACGCCGTCCATGTTGCCCAGCCGCTGCCCGCTGCCCGAGATCGTCGCCGAGATGTTCAGGATCCGGTCGCGCGAGCTGCCGAAGATCACGAAGGGTTCGGGCAGCTTGCCGATGTCGCGCGCCTGTGACCGGAACACGTCCAGGTCCAGATCCGGCGCGATCAGCACCACGCCCTTGATCCGCTCCAGCGCCTTCGGCCCGTCCTGCAAGGCCTGCTGCCGCAGGGCCTCCATGGTCAGAAAGGCGCCCATGGAATGCGCCACCAGGATCACGCTCTTCGCGCCCGCGGCCTCGACCTCGTCGATCAGCGCCACCAGGCCGCTGCGCGAGGCGATCACCGAATCCCTGTCGTAGACATAGCCCAGCGCCGACCCGCGCGAGGGCCAGGCGAAATGCACCGCCACACCCGGCACCTTCAGGTCGTGGTGCATCTGCGCCACCCGATAGACGCCCTCGGCCAGGGTGTTGTTGAAGCCATGGACATAGATCACCACGTCGGTCTGGTTGCGCCGTCCGAGCGCCCCGCTCAGCGCCGCGCGGAACTCGCCCCCCGATCCGAATCGCTGCCAGTCCAGCAGCAGGAAGTCCTTCCGCGCGTCGGGCTTGCGGGTCCTTGGCGGCCAGTTGACCTTGCCCGGCTCGCGCTCGGGCGGGATGCTCACGTCATAGCGCAGGAAGGTCGCCGCCTCGGCCCGTTCGAAACCGAAGCCCTCGGGCCCCTCGGCCCGGGTCGTGCCGACGAAGATCACCTCGGGCGTTCCCCCGGCCAGCCCGGCCGGAGCCTTCTCGAACTCGCCGCGCGACGCGCACCCGGCGAGGATCAGGACAATCAACAGCTTGCGCACCCGCGCCTCCTCTTTTGCGCGACCCTTGCCCGACCGGCCGGCAGGGTCAACCCGCACACTCGGGTGGACAGCAAGGCCCCGCCACCGTTAACCTTCCGGGATAACGAAAGGACCTCTCCATGAAACTATCCGGCAGGACCGCGCTCGTCACCGGCGGCAACCGCGGCATCGGCCTGGCCACCGTGCGCGCCCTGGCTCAGGCGGGGGCCGAGGTCCACTTCACCGCGCGCAGCGCCGCGAACCTCGCCGCCGCCCGGCGCGAGCTGGGCGAGACCCCGGCCACCGGCCATCTGGCCGACATGACCGACCGCATCGCCATGACCACGCTGCTGGAGCAGGGTTTCGACATCCTGGTCAACAATGCCGCGGTGATCGGCCCGATCGGCCGGATCCTCGATGTATCGGCCGAGGACTGGGCGCGGAGCATCGACATCAACCTCACCTCCGCCTTCCACGCCACCCAGGTCGCCCTGGCCGGAATGGTTGCAAGGGGCGGGGGAACGATCGTCAACATCTCCTCCGGCGCTGCGCATCGCCCGCAAGAGGGCTGGTCGGCCTATTGCGCGGGCAAGGCGGGGCTGGCCATGCTGACCCGCTCGGTCCATCTGGAATACGGCGCGCAGGGCATCCGCGTCTTCGGCTTCGCGCCGGGGGTGGTGGACACCGACATGCAGGGCGCGATCCGCGCCTCCGGCATCAACCCGGTCTCGAGGATCCCCCGCGCCGACCTCGCCCCGCCCGACCAGCCGGCCCGCGCCATCGCCTGGCTCTGCACGCCCGAGGCCGATGCGCTGGTCGGGCAGGAACTGGACATCCGCGCCCCAGACTTCCGCGCCCTGGCCGGACTGCCGCCGCTGGCCTAGCGCGGAAAGGCCTCGTCGCCCCAAAGTTCCCGCACCCGCGCGTCGCGTCCGCAGGCCTTGCGGTAGAACTTGTAGGCCTTGGCCTGTGACTTCGGTCCGGCGCGGGTCAGGACGATGTTCGAGCCCTTCCAGTAGTCCTGATGATAGTCCTCGGCAGGCCAGAAGACCCCGGCGTCGAGGACCGGGGTCACGATCTTGCGCCCCAGCGCCGCCTCGGCCCGGGCCACTTCCGCCTCGGCCGCCTGCCGCTGCGCCTGTCCCTGCACGAAGATCGCCGTCCGGTAGGCATCGCCCCGGTCGCAGAACTGCCCGCCCGGATCCAGCACATCGACCGACCGCAGGAACAGCGCGATCAGATCGCCATAGGCGATCACCGCCGGGTCGAAGGTGATCTCCACCGCCTCCAGATGGCCCTCGTGGTTGCGATAGGTCGGGTTCGCCGACGTGCCGCCGGTATAACCCGACACCACGCCGCTCACGCCCTTCACCTGTTCGAAATCCGCTTCCACGCACCAGAAGCAGCCCCCGGCCACGATGGCCGTCTCCGCCTGCGCGGCCCCCCCCGCCAGCCCTGCCAGCACCACCAGACACCACCGCAGCATCGCGCCCTCCTGTCCCGAACGGGCAGAGGGTGATCCTGCTTCGCCTTCCGGGTCCAGTCACCGATGCGTGCTTCACGGGCTGGTGAAGCCTTGCCGACCCGCGCGACCCCTCTTGGCCATTCCGGTGCGGCAGACTAGCCTGACCGTGCTGCCGGCTGCCCCGGCCGCCCGTTCCCCGAGCCGACCGAAAGGCCCCGATGCGTCACGCCGTGCTTCTTCTGGGCCTCCTTGCCAGCCCCGCCTCTGCCGAGATGTCGCTCCGCGATGCGGTGTCCGGGCTCGACCTTTTCCCCTGCGACCTCAGCAACCTGACCTGCACCTCGCTGACGGTGCCGCTCGACCACCGCGGCAACGACCCGGACAAGACGCTGGAGATCACCTTCGCCCTGTCCTTCGCCAGCAACGAAAGCCGCGGGATCCTGTTCTACTTCGTCGGCGGTCCGGGCGGATCCGGGCTGGCCTCGACCGACAGCTACCTCGCTGCCTTCGATCCCAGCCTGACCGAGAACATCGACATCGTCTTCGTGGATCAGCGCGGAACCGGCGCGGTGCATGGCCTGGCCTGCCCGACGGCGCAGGCCCGGTTCGACATCGCCCCGGTATCGCTCGACGACCCCGAGGGGGTGCTGGCGACCGCCAGGCGCTTCGTCACCGACTGCACCGCCGAACTGGACGCGGACCAGCTTCTGCGGGTCGTCGACACCGATCAGGCGATCCGCGATTCCGAGGCCTTCCGCCAGGCCATCGGCGCGCCGAAGGTCTGGCTCTACGGCGAAAGCTACGGCACGCAGCTGGTGCAGGCCTATGCGACGCAGTTTCCCCAGGCGGTCCGGGGGGTCATCCTCGACGGCGTGGTCGATCTGACGCTGGACGCCGAAGGCTTCTATCGCCGCTATACCCTGGCGGCCGAGTCGCTGCTTTCCGAAACCTTCGCGCTCTGCGACGCGCAGCCGGACTGCGCGGCCGACATTCCCGGTGGCGCGGCCGCCGCCTATGACGAGCTTGCCCGCCGCGCCGCCATGGCGCCGATCCCGGTGCCCTATCCGCTGGCCGACGGCACCATCGCCACGCGCCATCTGACCACGGGCTTTCTGGAAGCCAACGCCTTCTTCGCGCTCTATTCTCCCGAAGGCCGGGCCGAATTCCTGCGCGCGCTGGCCGCGGCCGGGCGGGGCAACCTGGTGCCGATGCTCCAGCTTGGCTACCTGAACATGTATATCGACCCCGAGACCGAGATCGGCCTTCAGGATCCCGGCTGGTTCGGTGCGGCCTATTACGCGATCACCTGTTCCGACTATGACAGCGGCGCAGGCACACCCGAGGACCGGGCCCGGCGCATCCTGGACGAGGCCCGCGCGCTGGCGCCGCAGGCGCCGCGCCTGCTGCGGGCCTATTACCTGGAGAGGGTGGCCTGCGCGCTCTGGCCGCATCAGGGCCCCGACCACCGGCCAGCCCCCTATGCCGGTGGCGACTGGCCGACCCTGATCCTGAACGGCGACCGCGATCCGATCACGCCGATCTCGATGGCCCGTTCCGTCCTGGACGAGGCCCGAAATGCCTATGGCGTCTTCATGAGCGGCGGGTCGCATGTGATCTGGGGCCGGGGCCATGCCTGCCCGGACCGCATCGTCGAGGCGCTCCTTTACGACGGCACGCTGCCGGCGGCCCGCGAGCAGCGGTGCGAACAGGATCCGATGGCCGACTACAAGCCCCTCACCCTGACCGATCCGGCGCAGATGTCCGACGCCTTCGCGGTCGCCCGCGCGGTCGAGACCGAGCTTTACAGCCTGATCCCGCTCCTCGGCTGGGACGGCCAGCACCCGACGACCTTCGGCTGCCCGCTGGGCGGCATCCTTTCGGCCAGCCCGGGCGACCGGGGCACGGACTACCGCTTCTCCGGCTGCCGCTTCTGGTCCGGGCTTGCGGTCGATGGCAGCGCGACCGACATCTCCGTTCCGGAGAAGGACGACGGCCTGCTGCTGGAGATCGCCGTCACGGGCGCGCAGCAGGGGCAGCTGACCTACCGTCACGACCGCTTTGCGCAGGCCTACAGCCTGTCGGGTCTGTGGAACGGCCAGCCCGCCGGCCTGCCGCAGGACGGACCCTAGCTGTGAAATCTCAGGAGGTTGTTCACCCGGAACGGGGTTAGGCTGCAATCGCCAAACTCCAGCCGAGGACCCGCAAGGATGAACAACCCGCATCATGGTGCCCGTCTCACCGTTCACAGTCG
>JBKBRG010000089.1:0-7979 GCA_046292325.1 Tabrizicola sp. | reverse complement strand
GCATATTCGAACAGTTCCCACAGCGTGCCGACCGTGATCGCAAGGCAGAAGGACAGCGCGCCGATGGCCCAGGGCGGGGCGGCATAGCGGTCGCCCTCGAACAGCATGAAGATCAGAAGGAAACCCAGGATGCCGAAGCCCATGGCCGAGCCGAAGTGCAGCGTCAGGTCCCACCACCAGAAGCGGTCGTAGAAGTCATAGACCTCGCCCAGATACAGCGTCGCCAGCACGAAGGCGGCGATGGCGGTCAGGAAACTCGGCGGCAGGCGCAGGCCGATGCGGCTGGCAAGAAGTCCGGGCAGAAGCGTCAGCCCCAGCGCCGCCAGGGTCACGAAGGCCGCCGGCCAGACCCCGCGCAGCACGGCTACCGCCGCCTCCAGCGCCAGGATCAGCCGGATCGTCGAAAGGACAAGGGTCGATGTGTTCGGCATTTCTCCCGCTCGGTTGGTCTGATGCCTATATTGGTGTCATGACTGCCGATTCAAAGCCCGCCCTGCGGCTTGCCTCGTGGAACATCCGCAAGGCCCTGGGCACCGATCTGCGCCGCGATGCCGACCGGGTTCTGACCGGGATCGCCGCCCTGCGCGCCGACATCGTGGCGCTGCAAGAGGCCGATCACCGTCTGGGCGACCGGCCCTCGGCCCTGCCGCGCGACCGGATCGTCGAGATCACCGGGCTGGAGCCACTGCCCATCGGGCGCAATTCGGTCAGCCTTGGCTGGCACGGCAATGCGTTGTTGGCGCGTCCGGGGATCCGGCTGTCGGGGCTCGAGCATCTCGACCTGCCGGGGATCGAGCCGCGCGGCGCGGTCATCGCCGATCTGGACACGCCCGCGCCGCTCAGGGTGGTGGCGGTGCATCTCGGCCTGTTGCGGGCCGTGCGGCGGCGGCAGCTCGATGCGATCAAGGCCGCGCTCGGCCGGCAGCCGGCACGGCCCACGGTGATCCTGGGCGATTTCAACGAACGCTCGCGCCGCGTGGGCCTGGGGCGGATCGCCACGCCCTTCGTGATCCTGCCGACCGCGCCCACCTATCCCTCGCGCCGGCCCTTCCTGCCGCTCGACCGGATCGTGCATTCGCCGGACCTGGAACTTCATCCCCTGCCGCCCCGTCGGGCCGAGGGGCATCAGCCTTCGGATCACCTCCCCGTGCTGGCCGATCTGCGCTGGCTGTGACCTGAGGCGCCGACCGGCCGCCGGCTGGACGGAACATCCTTTCCGGATCCTTTACGCCCGCAGGCAAGGTCCCGGAATTGAAGGAAAAGCCGGAGATGTCCACCGTGGACAGATCTCACGGGATCACCTCGAAGCGGTTCACGTCGACCATGCCGTGATCGGTGATCTTCAGGTGCGGGATGACCGGCAGGGCGAGGAAGGCCAGTTGCAGGAAGGGCTCTTCCAGGGTGACCCCCAGCGACCGCGCCGCGGCGCGGAGGGCGACCAGATCCTCCCGCACCGCCTCGAAGCCCTTCAGGCTCATCAGCCCCGCGACGGGCAGGGGTAGCTCGGCCAGCACCCGGCCCCCCTCCACGACGACGAATCCGCCCTCGATCTCGATCAGCCTGTTGGCGGCCAGCGCCATGTCGGCATGGTCCACCCCCACCACGGCGATGTTGTGGTGGTCGTGGCAGACGGTCGAGCCGATGGCCCCCTTCCGCAGACCGAAGCCCCTGACGAAGCCGGTCGCGCGGTTCCCGTTCACCCCGTGCCGCTCGATCACCGCGATCTTCACCAGGTCACGGGTGATGTCCGGCCGCTTGTCGCCGTCCTGCGGGGCGATGTCGAAGGTCAGGTGTTCGGTGATGATCTTGCCGGGCAGGATGCCGATCACCGGCGTTTCCGCCCGGTTGCCGCCGGTGCGGAAATGGCCGGGCTCGACCGGCGCGGCCTTGACCGAGTGGCGCGCGACCGGCCCGGTCGTCGCCCGGCCGGCGAAGGCCGCGTCATCGGCCACCACGCCCCCCGCCAGCACCAGGCTGGCGTGACACGCCTCCAGGCTGTCGATCACCGCGATGTCCGCCCGCTTGCCCGGAGCGATCAGTCCGCGATCCTTCAGCCCGAAAGCCTCGGCCGCCGAAAGGCTTGCCGCCCGGTAGACCGCCAGCGGCGGCGCCCCGAGGCCGATCGCCGTGCGGATCATGTAGTCGAGATGTCCGTGTTCGGCGATATCCAGCGGATTGCGGTCATCGGTGCAGAAGGCAAGGTAGGGCGCGAAGCGTTCGGTCAGCAGTCCGGCAAGCGCATGCAGATCCTTGGACACCGACCCCTCGCGGATCAAGACCCGCATCCCCTTGCGCAGCTTCTCGAGCCCCTCGTCATACGAGGTCGCCTCATGTTCGGTGCGGATGCCTGCGGCGATATAGCCGTTCAGATCGTTGCCGCGAAGCAGCGGCGCATGGCCGTCGATGTGGCGGCCCTGGAAGGCCCGAAGCTTCTCCAGACAGCCGGGATCCTTCATCAGGACGCCGGGATAGTTCATGAACTCTGCCAGACCGATCACCTTGGGGTGGTCCATGAACGGCAGCAGGTCCGCCGCAGACAACTTCGCGCCGGTCGTCTCCATATGCGTCGAGGGCACGCAGGATGAAAGCTGCACCCTCAGGTCCATCACGAGTTGCGCGGCGGATTCGAGGAAATAGCGGATCCCCTCGGTTCCGCAGACATTCGCGATTTCGTGCGGGTCGCAGATCGCGGTGGTCACGCCGCGCGGCGTCACGCAGCGGTCGAACTCGTGCGGGGTCACGAGCGAGCTTTCCACATGCAGATGGGTGTCGATGAACCCCGGCACCAGAACCCGGCCGGAGACGTCGATCTCGCGCCGGCCGGTATAGCTGCCGAACACGCCGACGATGGTGTCGCCGCAGATGGCGACATCGGTTTCCACAAGGTCGCCGGAAATCAGGTCGAAGACCCGGCCGCCCTTCAGCACGAGATCGGCCGGCACGGCTCCGCGGCCCTGGTCAATTCTGTCGGCAAGTGGCGCTTTCGGCATGGCATTCTCCTTCCCGATCAGGGAAACTGAAAGCCGACGCGGCGTCTAGTGGCCGTGACCTGTGCGGACCCTTCCATGCGCCCCCTGCGCGGCATTGCCCTGAAACTGGCCTCGGTGATGGTGTTCATCGTCATGGCCTCGCTGATCAAGTTCACCGCCCAGCACGTCCCGGCGGGGCAGGCGGTCTTCTTCCGGTCGTTCTTCGCGATTCCGGTCATCGTGGCCTGGCTTGCCTGGCGCAAGGAACTGGCGACGGGGCTGAAGACGGTGCAGCCCCTGGGCCATGTCTGGCGCGGAGTGGTCGGGACGCTGGCGATGGGCCTGGGATTTGCGGGCCTCGGCTATCTTCCTCTGCCGGAAGTCACCGCCATCGGCTATGCCGCCCCGCTGCTGACGGTGATCTTCGCCGCCATGTTCCTTGGCGAAGAGGTGCGGATGTTCCGCATCTCGGCCGTCATCCTGGGGATGGTCGGGGTGCTGATCGTATTGGCGCCCCGCCTCTCTGTCGACCCCGAGACGGCGGGCATCGCCGAAGCCCTGGGCGCGGTGCTGGTGCTGGGCGGGGCGGTCTTCGCGGCGCTGGCGCAGGTCTTCGTCCGGAAGCTGGTCATGACGGAACAGACCTCGGCCATAGTGTTCTGGTTCTCGGTCACGGCAACGGTCATGTCGCTGGTGACGCTGCCCTTCGGCTGGGTCTGGCCCACCCCGGCCGAGGCCGCGATCCTGGTCGGGGCGGGACTTCTAGGTGGGCTTGGCCAGATCCTGCTGACCTCCAGCTACCGCGAGGCCGATGCGTCGCTGGTCGCGCCCTTCGATTATGCCTCGATGATCTTCGCGCTGGGCATCGGCTATTTCGTGTTCGGCGAACAGCCGACCTGGCCGATGCTGGGCGGGGCGGCGCTGATTGTCACCGCCGGCATCCTCATCATCTGGCGCGAGCGGCAACTGGGCCTGGAACGCGCCCGCCAGCGCAAGGCGATGACGCCGCAGGGTTAGCGCCCCGGGCGGCCCCCCCTGCACCTTTGAGGCCTGCCTGGACCGGGCAAACGGCCCGCCCGGCGTCAGAACACCTCCTTCACCGCCTCCATCGCCACATAGGTCGAGGTCGAGGCGACATGGGGAAGGGCCGAGATCACCTCGCCCAGCACGCGGCGATAGCTCTGGATATCGGCGGTGCGGACCTTGAGGAGATAGTCGAAGCTGGAGGCCATCATGTGACATTGTTCCACCTCGGGAACGGTCAGCACGGCCCTGTTGAAGGCGGTCAGCGCGGCCTCGCGCGTGTCCGACAGCCGCACCTCGACAAAGGCCACATGCGCCTGTCCCATCTTGATCGGGTCCAGGATCGCGCGGTAGCCGGTGATGATCCCGATTTCCTCCAGCCGCTTCATCCGCGCCTGGGTGGGCGATTTCGACAGGCCGATGCGGCGGGCAAGTTCGACGGCGGGGATGCGCCCCTCGGTTTGCAGGACGCGCAGGATCGCAAGATCGAAACGGTCCAGATCAAAGCGGTCACTTGGCATCGTGATTGCTTTCCTTTCAGCATTTCCTGCCCGCATATCACATGATCTTCGGGAAAACAGCCTGCTGATTTCGGGATATCCTGGGCCGAAAGCAAGGTGACCGCCATGATGTCCGATACCGCCCCAGCCGCCTGGTCCGTGATCACCACCGGCGCCCTCAGCGACGAGACCGCGCTGGTGCAGCGGCTGGTGGCCGAGGCCGCGCTTGACCCGGCCGCCCGCGCCGCGATCGCGGCCGATGCCGCCGATCTCGTGCGCCGGATCCGCGCCAGCGCGCGGCCGGGTCTGATGGAGGTCTTCCTGGCCGAATACGGGCTGTCCACCGACGAGGGCATCGCGCTGATGTGTCTGGCCGAGGCGCTGCTGCGGGTGCCGGACGCCGAGACGATGGATGCGCTGATCGAGGACAAGATCGCGCCAAGCGACTGGGGGCGGCATCTGGGCAAGTCGGCCTCCAGCCTGGTCAACGCCTCGACCTGGGCCTTGATGCTGACCGGCAAGGTGCTGGACGACCGCGAGGGCGGCATCGCGGGCGCGCTGCGCGGCGCGGTGCGGCGGCTGGGCGAGCCGGTGATCCGCACGGCCGTCAGTCGCGCGATGAAGGAGATGGGGCGGAACTTCGTCCTCGGCGAGACCATCGACAAGGCGATGGACCGCGCAGAGGAGCTGGAGGCGAAGGGCTACAGCTACAGCTACGACATGCTGGGCGAGGCCGCCCGGACCGAGGCCGATGCCCGCCGCTATCACCTGGCCTATTCCAGCGCCATCACCGCCATCGCGCGGGCCGCCAGGGGCAACGACATCCGCACCAACCCCGGCATCTCGGTCAAGCTGTCCGCGCTGCATCCCCGCTACGAGGTCGCCAAGCGCACCCGGGTGATGGAGGAGCTGGTGCCCCGCGTCCGCGCGCTGGCGACGCTGGCGAAGGCAGCCGGCCTCGGGTTCAACATCGACGCGGAGGAGGCCGACCGGCTGGCCCTGTCGCTGGAGGTGATCGAGGCCACGCTCTCGGACCCGGCGCTGAAGGGCTGGGATGGGTTCGGCGTGGTGGTGCAGGCCTATGGCCGCCGCGCGGGCGCGGTGATCGACTGGCTGCATGCGCTGGCGACAAGGCTTGACCGCAGGATCATGGTGCGGCTGGTCAAGGGCGCCTATTGGGATGCCGAGGTGAAGCGGGCGCAGGTGATGGGGCTGACCTCCTTCCCGGTCTTCACCCGCAAGCAGGCGACCGATGTCAGCTACATCGCCAATGCCCGCAAGCTTCTGTCGCTGACCGACCGCATCTATCCCCAGTTCGCCACCCACAACGCCCATACCGTCGCCGCCGTGCTGCATCTGGCGCGCGACATGGGCCTGTCGCCGATGGATTTCGAGTTCCAGCGTCTGCATGGCATGGGCGAACGCCTGCACGACATCGTGCTGACCGAACAGGGCACCCGCTGCCGGATCTATGCCCCCGTGGGCGCACACCGCGACCTGCTGGCCTACCTCGTCCGGCGCCTGCTGGAAAACGGCGCCAATTCCAGCTTCGTCAACCAGATCGTGGACGAGGACGTGCCGCCGGAGACGGTTGCCGCCTGCCCGCTGACGGCGGTCGAGGCCCTGCCGGCGATCCCGAACCCGGCGCTGGCCACCGGGCCGAAGCTGTTCGGGGCACGAAGGAACTCCAGGGGCTGGGACCTGACCGACGCCGCCGACCTCGCGGCGATCGACGCCGCGCGTGCGCCCTTCGCCGATGCGCGCATGGAGGCCGCCCCGCGGCTGGCCGGGCGGGTGGCCGGCGGGCCGCGGCTTGCGGTGCTGAACCCTGCCACCGGTCTTCCGGTCGGTCACGTCACCACCGCCGGCCTGCCCGATGTGGACACCGCCTTGCGGCTGGCCGAACCGTGGTCGGCGGCGGCCCCCGAACGGGCAACGGTCCTGAATCGTGCGGCCGACCGGCTGGAAGCGGATTTCGGCCGGATCTTCGCGCTTCTGGCGCGCGAGGCCGGCAAGACCCTGCCGGACGCCGTGGCCGAATTGCGCGAGGCGGTGGACTTCCTGCGCTATTACGCCGCGCAAGCCGGACAACCCAATCCGGCGCGTGGCGTCTTTGCCTGCATCAGCCCGTGGAACTTCCCGCTGGCGATCTTCTGCGGCCAGATCGGCGCCGCGCTGGCGGCAGGAAACGCGGTTCTGGCCAAGCCGGCCGAGCAGACCCCGCTGATCGCCTGCCTGGCCGTCGATCATCTGCTGGCTGCCGGCGTGCCCGCGACCGCGCTGCAACTGCTGCCCGGCGACGGCTCGGTCGGCGCGGCGCTGACCCGCGACCCGCGCGTGAACGGGGTGGCCTTCACCGGCTCGACCGAGACGGCGCAGGCGATCCGCCGGTCGATGGCGGCGCACCTCGACCCGACCGCGCCGCTGATCGCGGAAACCGGGGGGCTGAATGCGATGCTCGTCGATTCCACCGCGCTGCCGGAACAGGCGGTGCGCGACATCATCGCATCCGGCTTTCAGTCGGCCGGCCAGCGGTGTTCGGCCCTGCGCTGCCTCTATGTCCAGGAGGACGTGGCCGAGACCGTCACCGAGATGCTGTTCGGCGCGATGGACGAACTGTCGCTGGGCGATCCCTGGGATCTTGCCACCGATATCGGCCCGGTGATCGACGCCGAGGCGCAGGCGGGGATCCGCGCCTATGTCGATGCGGCGCGGGCCGAGGGGCGGGTGCTGAAGGCGTTGACGGCACCGGGGCAGGGGACCTTCGTCGCCCCCACCGTGCTGTCGGTCAACGGCATCCAGGACATGCCGCGCGAGATCTTCGGGCCGGTCCTGCACATCGCCACCTTCAAGGCCGCCGAGATCGACCGGGTCATCGCCGCGATCAACGCCACGGGCTATGGCCTGACCTTCGGCCTGCACAGCCGAATCGACGACCGGGTGCAGCACATCGTCGATGGCCTGCGGGTGGGCAACACCTATGTCAACCGCAACCAGATCGGCGCCGTGGTCGGCAGCCAGCCCTTCGGAGGCGAGGGGCTTTCGGGCACCGGGCCCAAGGCTGGCGGGCCGCACTACCTGGCGCGGTTCACCAGGGCCCCGACACCTGCGGCGATACCGGACGATGCGACGACCTCGGTCGGCGAGCTCGGCAAGGCGCTTGCGGCCCCCTGGCCCGTCCTTGCCCCGATCACCGAGGACATGCCGGGTCCCACGGGCGAGTCGAACCGGCTGACGCTGACCCCGAGGGCGCCGCTGGTCTGTCTGGGGCCGGGCCGGTCCGCCGCGCTGGCGCAGGCCGAAGCGGTGCGCAGGCTTGGCGGCCATGCCGTCGAGGCCCCCGGTCTCGACCCGCAGGCGCTGACCGTCCTGCACGGCTTTTCCGGCGCCGTCTGGTGGGGCGCGGCCGAGGAGGGTCGGCCCTATGCCCGGGCGCTGGCCAGCCGGAAAGGTCCGATCCTGCCCCTGATCGACTCCCTCGACCCGG
>JBKBRG010000088.1:0-8067 GCA_046292325.1 Tabrizicola sp. | reverse complement strand
CAACGGCCACGCCTATGGGGAAGCGCCCCGCCGCCGGGGTGGTCACTTCCTTCGCCGTGGTGTCCCACGCGACGCGCGCGCCGACGGTCAGCACCGCGGCGCTGGCCTTCGGCAGCCGGAACACGCCGGTGGTGGCCAGTTCGACCGGGTCGCCCTCGGCCGAGGAATAGGCGGCGATGCCGAAGATGCTGCCGACAATCAGAGCGTCGCCCGAGGCGATGCCGCCCGCGGGCGTGGTGACGCGGACGATGTGGCCTTTCTGGAGGTAGTTCTTCAGGTAGTGCCCCATCGGGTGGTGTAGGTTCTGGCTGAGGTGGTCACGGGCGATGTTCGGTTAGGGTCTGGTTGCTGACACCAACCCAGGACCGAGAGGACCACCGATGACCACTGACATGATGAACTTCCGCGACCTTGTGGAGAAGGCCCCTGATGCGGACCTGCTGCGCGAGATGATCGGCTTTGCGGCCGAACGGCTGATGGAGCTGGAGGTCGGCGCTGTGACGGGCGCGGCCTACGGCGAGAAGGACCCCGCGCGGCGGGCGCAGCGCAACGGGTATCGCGACCGTGAGTGGGAGACACGCGCCGGGACGGTCGAACTGCGCATCCCGAAACTTCGGAAGGGCAGCTACTTTCCGGGCTTTCTCGAGCCCCGGCGGATGGCCGAGAAGGCGCTGACGGCGGTCATCCAGGAGGCCTATGTCCAAGGCATCTCGACGCGGTCCGTGGACGACCTGGTCAAGGCCATGGGCATGTCGGGGATCAGCAAGAGCCAGGTCTCGCGGCTCTGCGAAGAGATCGACGGCAAGGTGAAGGCCTTCCTCACCCGGCCGCTCGAAGGGTCGATCCGCATGAAAACGCCCCACCGGGGCGTTTTCCCGACCGTCCGGTGGACGGTCGGCGCGGTCGACGGCCCTACCTGTGGATTGACGCCACCTACCTCAAGGTGCGGCGCGGCGGGCGGATCGTCTCGGTCGCCGTCATCATCGCCATCGGGGTGAACACCGACGGCCGACGTGAAGTTCTGGGCCTGGACATCGGCACATCCGAGGCCGAGCCGATCTGTACGGAGTTCCTTCGCAAGCGGACGCGGCGCGGCCTGCGCGGCGTGAAGCTGGTCATCAGCGACGCCCACGAGGGCATCAAGGCTGCCGTCTCGAAGGTTCTCAGCGCCACCTGGCAGCGCTGCCGCGTTCACTTCCAGCGCAACGCCCTCGCCCATGCCGGGAAGAGCGGGCGTCGCGTCGTGTCTGCCTTCATCGCCACCGCCTTCGCCCAGGACACTGCCGAGGCCGCCAGCACCCAGTGGCGCGCCGTGGCCGACCAGATCAGGCCCAAAGTGCCGAAGCTGGCCACCCTCATGGATGACGCCGAGCACGACGTGCCGGCCGACATGTCCTTCCCGAAGGAGCACCGCGCGAAGCTGCACTCGACGAACCCCATCGAGCGGCTGAACGGCGAGATCAAGCGGCGCACTGACGTCGTCGGCATCTTCCCGAACGACGAGGCCATCGTCCGCCTCGTCGGCGCGCTGCTCCTCGAACAGAACGACGAGTGGGCCGTCCAGCGCGCCCGATACATGACGCTGGAAACCATCGCGACGATGGGCGAAGATGCCGTCATCAGCCTGCCCCCCACGGCATCCTGATCAAGCAGGCCCGCGCCGAACATAACGGTGACCATCGGCGCCAGCTACACCACTCCATGGGGCACCATCGTTCTTCATGGTCAGAGCTCTTTCGAGGATTGGATGCGGACGACCGAGATGCGGTCGGTCGCCCCTGCGATCTGCCGGTTGAGGTCTGCGAGCGCGGCGGCCATTTCCGCGTCGCTGGCATAGGTCACCCGCTTGCCGCCGTATTCGACGGTGCGGGCGCCCCGGTAGCGCGCTGCCATCAGGGCGTCACGCCATGCGGTGAGCTGGAGGAGGTCGGCCATGCTGACGCCCCGGCGTTCATGAACCAGCCCCGATGGTCGATGAAGCCCTCGCTATGCTAGCTTAATCCGCTGCCCACGAAACCGGCGTCAGCTCAATGCCCCAGTGGCTCGACGCAGTGCATCTTGCTCTCGGCGCGGCTACGGCGGTGGGAGCGTTCGGGGCCACCCTCGGACCGGTAGCAGCTGGCCCTTCACCGTTGTCGCCAGATCGTCCGCCCGACGCGCTTTGATGTGCGCAGGATGGCGTTCCAATTGATTTCCCCGGCGGTGTCCGGTTTTCAATGTTTGGTGATCTTGCGGGGCAGGAGTGAGGGCACGAGCGCCACCGGTTGGAGAGAGTGCCCGGACGCCACGGCGCCCCGAGCGGCGATGGTGCGAAGCGAGCCGGTGGCCCCAGTGGGGCCGTGTAATCCCTGTTTTCGATGGCATTTTTGGGTGTCGAAGGCGCCGCCGGCGGTGATGCTGGCGATCTCCTGATCGGGCGGGATCAGGTCCACGAGTTCGGGCAGCCTGGCGCGTCACTGACATCGCTTGTGGTGAACTCGGACGCGCAGATTTCCAGTCGTCGTCGGGGAAACGGTCCCCCAGGGGCTTTTTCAACAGCCCCCATCAAACTGTTTTCCGGGCGCGCTTCACCGTTCATCGTCAGACTGGTCTGGCTGGCGCCTGCGCTTGCCGGCAGGCGCGGCCTTCCATGTCATGACGGGATCGAACCAGATCGTCAGCGCCCTGCGGCGCTTGAGCGCTTTCGCCATTGGGCTCGAACCAATGGCGTCTCAATGGCTCACTGCAGACCCTGGCGGGCGGGGCGTCACAGGCTGGCCGCCGCCCGCGCCGCCTGGTCGTAATGCCCGCTGAGCGCGCGCAGCTCCGCCGCGACCTGGCTGAGCGCCGCGCCATCCACGCCGGAAAACCGCACGCCCTTGACCAGCAGCGCCTCGCGCACCTCGCGGTAGCGCAGGCAGGCGGCCTCGCCCGCGGGGGTCGTCGCCACGATCTTTTCCTTGCCCAGCTTGCCGCTACGGATGAGCTTCATCCGCTCCAGCTTCTTCAGGGAATAGGCCACCACATGCGTGTCCTCGACGTTCAGCACCAGGCTGATGTCGGCCATGCGCTTGGGCTTGCCACGGTGGTTGACGTTGTGGAGCACCAGCACGTCCATCGCCGACAGGTCGCGCAGGCCGGCGGCGGCGGCGCAGCGCACCATCCAGCGGTGGAAGGCGTGGCTGGCCAGGATCAGGCCGAATTCGAACTCGGACAGCGCCGGCAGCGCCCCCGAGGCCAGATGCCCCGACGACACGATGGGGCCAAGACCCATCCCCTCGGCGCCATCCGTCTCGGCGGTCAATTCCCGAACATCCGGCTGGGAAGCCATGTCACCACCTCCGGCACCGCATAGACCAGCGCCACCATCGCCATCAGGCCCGCAAAGAACGGCATCGCGGCCAGGGCGATATAGCCGATCGGCCGCCGCGTCAGCGCCTGCAGGACGTAAAGGTTGAACCCCACCGGCGGCGTGATCTGCGCCATTTCGACCACCAGCACGATATAGATGCCGAACCACAGAAGGTCGATCCCCGCCGCGCGCACCGCCGGCAGGATCACCGCCGTGGTCAGCACGACCATCGAGATGCCGTCGATGAAGCAGCCCATGACGATGAACACGGCCGTCAGCGCCGCGATGAAGGCCGCGGTGGACAGATCCTGCCCCACGATCCAGTCGGCGAACTGGCGCGGCAGGCCGGTGTATCCCATCGCCGTGGACAGGAACGCCGCCCCCGCCAGGATCAGCGCGATCATGCAGTTGGTGCGCATCGCGCCCAACAAGCTGTCACGGAGGAGGGCCGCGGTCACCCCGCCCGACAGAAGCGCAAGCGCCAGCAGGCCCAGGGTGACGCTGATCCCCGCCTGACCCATGGTCAGCAGGCCCGTGGCCCAGAGGCCGGCCCCCGCGGCCATCACCGCGGCCGCCAGCCATCCGGTCGGGCCCGAGATCAGCCGGTCCATCCCCGACAGGACGAAGGCCCCGACCACGCCGAGGGCGGCGGATTCGGTCGGGGTGGCGATCCCGCCATAGACCGACCCGATCACCGCGACGATCAGCAGGATCGTGGGGATCAGCCGCCGCGCCTCGGACAGCCGCTGCATTAGCGGCAGCACCGGGTCGCGCGGCGGGATGCGGCCGGGCTGCACCAGCGCATAGGCCGCCACGATGCCCGCAAAGATCAACATCAGCACCACGCCGGGCACCACGCCGGCGATGAACAGCCGGGCGATCGACACTTCGGCCGCCACGCCATAGACGATCAGGATGATCGACGGCGGGATCAGCAGGCCCAGCGTGCCCGACCCCGCCAGCGATCCCACCGTCATGAAGTCGTCATAGCCGCGCCGCCGCAGCTCGGGCACCGTCATCCGCCCGATGGTGGCGGCCGTCGCCGCCGACGACCCCGAGATGGCGGCAAAGATGCCGCAACCCACCACATTGGTGTGCAACAGCCGCCCCGGCAGGCCCTGCATCCAGGGCGCGAGGCCGCGGAACATGTCCTCGGCCAGCCGCGACCGGGCGAGGATCTCGCCCATCCAGATGAACATGGGCAGCGCGGTCAGCGCCCAGGAGGTGCTGGCGCTCCAGACTGTGGTGCCGAAGGCCAGGCCGGGCGGGCGGGTGGTGACCAGCTCCATCGCGACAAAGCCGAGCGCGGCCAGCGCAAGGCCGATCCAGACCCCGCCCACCAGCATGAGCGCAAGGACAACGGCAAGGATCAGCGCGGCAAAGGTGGGGTCCATGCCTCACCGCTCCAGCGTCGGGATGTCGTCGGGGTCGGTTGCGGCAAAGCCGGGCGTGCCGCCGCCCAACAGCACCACCAGGTCATCGACCAGCGCGATCAGGAACACCAGGAGCCCCGCCACCATCACCGCCTGCGCCGGCCAGAGCGGCAACGCCAGCAGGCCCGAGGTCACCTCGCCGTAGCGGTGGCTTTCAGCGGCAAAGCGGGCCATCCACAGCGTGGCCCAGCCGACGCAGAGGATCGCGAACAGGGCAACCGCGATCTCGACCCCCTGCCGCAGGCGGCCGGTCAGCCGGTCGATCAGCATGCCCACCCGCACATGGCCGCCGCGCCGGTAGGTCGGCCCGAGCGCCAGCGCCCCGGCTGCCGCCAGCGCGAAACCGGCCATGTCGTCGGCCGATTTCACCTGCCCGCCGAACTGTCGCATCACCACGTCCGACAGCACGAGGCCGAGGATCGCGACAAGCGCCAGACAGGCCAGAACGCCCGTCGCGGCATAAAGAAGATCGAGCGCGCGGCGCATGTCCGGCCCTTTCGCGGCAAGGGCGGGGGGCGGGATGCCCCCCGCAGGTCAGGTCACTTGCCCACGGCGGCGATGATCGCGGCGCCGTCGGCGCCGGCCTTTTCGGCCCATTCCCTGGCCATGGTCGCGCCGATCATGGCCAGATCGGCCTTCATCGCTTCGGTCGCCGGCCCCACGACCAGGCCCTTTTCGGCCATGATCGCCTTGTTCTTCTCGTTCACCTCGGCCGAGGCAGCCCAGCCGCGTTCCTCGGCCGTGGCCGCTGCCGCCATCAGCGCGGCCTGCTGGTCGGGCGTCAGCGCCTCGAAGGCCGCCTTGTTCACCAGCACCACGTTCTGCGGCAGGAACGCCTGCACGTCGTAGAAATGCGTCAGGAAATCCCAGGCCTGGCTGTCCACGCCGGTGGCCGAGGAGGTGATCATCGCGTCCAGCGCACCGGTGCGGAAGGCCTGTGCGATCTCGGGCACCTGGATGGTGACGGGCGAGGCGCCCAGAAGCTCGGCAAACCGGGCGGTGGCCGGGTTGAACGACCGGAACTTGGTGCCCTTGAGATCGGTCAGCGCGGCGATCGGCGCCTTGGTATAGATGCCTTGCGGCGGCCAGGCGACGGAATAGAGCAGCTTCAGCCCCATCCTGTCGAACCGGCTTTCCAGGAACGGCCGGGCGGCGGCATAGACCGCGCGCGCCTCGTCATAGCTGCCGACGAACCCGGGGATGGAGTCGAAGCCGAAGACCGCATCCTCGTTGGCCAGGACTGACACGATCATCTCGGCAATCTGCACCTGACCCGAGGCGACGGCGCGCCGCATCTCGGGCATCTTCACCAGGCTGGCGTTGGAATGCACGGTGATCGCCAGGCTGCCGTTCGTGGCAGCGGCGACATCCTCGACGAACTTGCGCACGTTCTGGGTCTGGAACGTGCCGTCGGAATAGCCCGTGGGCATGTCCCAGACGGTCTGGGCCGTGGCGGGGGCGGCCAGCGCCAGCGCGGCGGCCAGAGCGGTATGGCGGAGCATCTTCATGGTGGGTCCTCTCTGTCGTTTTATTTCGGGTCGGGCGGTGTCGTCTGGTTGGTGGTGGGGGTGGTCAGACGGCAAGTGCTGCGTTCAGCCGGTCGGTCACCAGCATCGCGCCGGGCGCATGGGTGATGGCAAAGGGCAGGCGGGCGGCGGCCAGCACGGCCTGCGGCGTCACCCCGCAGGCCCAGAACAGCGGCAGCTCGTCGGGCTCTACCGGCACCGGATCGCCATAGTCGGGGCGCGCCAGGTCGGCGATGCCGATCGCCGCGGGCAGGCCGATATGCACCGGCGCGCCATGCACCGCCGGATAGCGGCCGGTGATCTGGATCGCGCGGATCGCCTCGGCGGGTCGATAGGGCCGCATCGACACCACCAGCGGCCCGGCAAAGCGCCCGGCGGGGGCGCAGGGCACCGACGTGCGGAACATCGGCACGTTGCAGCCAAGCGCCACGTTGCGCGGCATAAGCCCTTCGGTGGCCAGCGCCTCCTCGAAGGAAAAGCTGCACCCCAGCGCGAAGGACACCAGATCGTCACGCCACAGGTGATCGACGGCGCCCGTCTCCTCGGTCACCGCGCCGTCGCGCCAGACGCGATAGCGCGGCAGATCGCGGGCGATGTCGATGTCGGCCCCGAGATCGGGCAGGTCGCGCGCGCCGGGCTCCGACACCGCCAGCACCGGGCAGGGCCTGGGATTGCGCAGGCAGAAGCGCAGGAACTCGTCGGCCAGATCGCGGGGCAGGATCACCAGATTGGCCTGCACATGGCCCCGCGCCAGCCCGGATGTGGCGCCCGTCAACCGGCCTGCCCGCGCCGCAGCACGCACCGCTGCGCCATCCGATCCTGCCGCCAAGCCCTGCCCCATGCGCGTCCGATCCGTTCTAAGGGTGGTTCCCGGAAAGGATGCGCGTGACGAATCGGTTTTGTCAACGAAATACAGATATTTCGTGACTGTTGATCTCTGTTGCAGGCAGCGCAGGCTGGGATATCCGCCCGTGATGCGGCAGGACTAGGCCCGAAGCCTGCGGTCCGGCTTGCCAAACGCCGGCAATTCGTCGATGAATCGTGAGGGTTTTCCGAAATGAAAGGGGCCGGCCTTGCGCAGGATCGATCTGAACGCGGACATGGGCGAGGGATTCGGACCCTGGCCGATGGGCGATGACACGGCGCTCTTGGACATCGTGACCACCGCCAACATCGCCTGCGGCTTTCACGCCGGCGACCCCGACACGATGGCGGCCACGCTGGCGGCGGCCCGCGCGCGGGGCGTGGCCGTGGGCGCGCATCCGGGGTTCGACGACAAGCCGGGCTTTGGCCGCCGGCTGATCCCGATGGCGGCCGATGCGGTGGAACGCATGGTCGCCTATCAAGTGGGCGCGGCACAGGCGATGGCGGCGCTGGCGGGAACGCAGCTGACCCATGTCAAGACGCATGGCGCGCTGAACAACCTCTGTCAGGGCGATGCCGCGGCCTCGCAGGCGGTGGCCCGGGCGGTGCGTGCCGTGGATGCCGGTCTCGTGCTGCTGGTGATGCCCGGAACGGCGGCCGAACGCGCGGCACGGGACGCCGGCCTGACCACGGCGGCCGAGGCCTTTGCCGACCGCGCCTATGCCGATGACCTGACGCTGGCGCCCCGTGGCACGCCCGGCGCGGTGCTGCACGATCCCGACGCGATCGCCGCGCGCGCGCTGGACATGGTGCTGTCGGGCGAGGTGGAAACGCTGTCGGGCCGGCGGCTGCCGCTGCGGTTCGATTCGCTCTGCCTGCATGGCGACGGTGCCACGGCGGTTGCCACCGCCCG
>JBKBRG010000087.1:5059-8124 GCA_046292325.1 Tabrizicola sp. | reverse complement strand
TCCCCGCCGATCACAGCGCGTCGTCATCGGTTTCGCCGGTGCGCACCCGCACGGCATGTTCAACGTCCAGGACGAAGATCTTTCCGTCGCCGATCTTGTCGGTCTTCGCCGTCTTCTGGATCGTGGCCACCACCTGGTCAGCCAGCGCGTCCGTGACCACGATCTCCAGCCGGACCTTCGGCACGAAGTTCACGGCATATTCCGCTCCGCGGTAGATCTCGGTGTGGCCGGACTGGCTGCCGAATCCCTTGATCTCGGTCACCATCATCCCGCGCACGCCGATGGCGGTCAGCGCCTCGCGGACCTCCTCGAGCTTGAACGGCTTGATTGCTGCAATGATGAGCTTCACGTTCTTCCCCTCTGTCTGTTGCAGGCACCCAGGGGTGGGACCTTCGTCCGTCATCAGGCAGGGGAATGCTGCGTGCGCACAAGAAACAGCCGAGAATGAGCAGGGCTGTTCCGGGCCGCGGTGCACAATTTCTGCACTTATTCGGAATGTCGCACAATTATTGGGCGGCGACGGAATGCGAATCGTGGCTTGCCCGACTTCGCTTTCCCGGAGATCCGGGATATTGTGCCGGTCAAACGGGCCGGAACGGCCCAAGGCAGCGATTGGCAAGAGCAGGCATGGCAACTGGAAACCGGGGGCGCGGCCCCCTTGTCGCGGACAAGAGATACCCTTCGTCGCGCGCGGGCGCCGCTGCCGGCGGGCCGAGGAAACCTGTGCCGCCGCAAGGCCCGAAGGCTCCGCGCGGACGGAGCCGCAGCCCGCGACCGGCCCGGCAGCATGGTCTGCTGGCGGGCCTCATCCTGGCGGTCTGGCGGGCGATCTGGGGCCTGACCTGGCGGATCACGGCGATCGGCGCCCTCATCTATGCCGGCATCGTCGCCTATTTCTACGCCCAGCTGCCCGAGATGGAGGCGCTGGTGGACGGCCGCGCGCGCGGATCGGTCACCATGCTGGACCGCAACGGCGAGGTCTTCGCCTGGCGGGGCGAGACCTTCGGGGGGATGGTCACCGCGGACAGCGTGTCGAAATTCCTGCACGACGCCGTGGTGGCGACCGAGGACAAGCGGTTCTACTGGCACTTCGGCATCTCTCCCCGCGGCATCGCAAGCGCCATCCGCATCAACCTGTCGGAAGGCCGCGGCCCGTTCGAGGGCAACGGCGGCTCGACCATCACCCAGCAGACGGCCAAGCTTCTGTGCCTTGGCGTGAAATGGGACCCGAATGTCTGGAAGTCCGAGGCTGACTACGAGAAGGACTGCCGCAAGGGCGGCATCTGGCGCAAGCTGAAGGAAGTGCCCTTCGCCATGGCGATGGAGGCGAAGTATTCCAAGGAAGAGATCCTGACGATCTACCTGAACCGCGCCTACCTGGGCGCGGGCGCGCGGGGGTTCGAGGCCGCGGCGCAGCGCTATTTCGGCAAGTCGTCGAAAGAGGTCAATGCGGCCGAGGCGGCGATGCTTGCGGGGCTTCTGAAGGCACCTTCGACCTATGCCCCGACCGCCAGCCTGGAACGCGCGCAGAGCCGGGCGAATGTGGTGATCGGGCTGATGGAGGAGCAGGGCTATCTGACCAAGGCCGAGGCCGACGAGGCCCGTGCCCGGCCTGCGGTGCTGTCGAAGGCCGCCAGGCAGCGCTCCGGCGGCTATTTCGCCGACTGGGTGATGGAGACCACGCCCGACTACCTGGCCCGCGACACGACCGAGGATGTCATCATCGAGACCACGCTCGACCCGGAGATCCAGCGCAAGGCGGAAGAGGCGCTGAAATGGGTGTTCGACAACAAGGTCAAGGCCGGCTCCGAAGCCCAGGCCGCGATCGTGGTGATGAGCGCGGACGGCGCGGTGCGGGCCATGGTCGGCGGGCGCAACGTGCCGAATGCGGGCGATTTCAACCGTGCGACCCAGGCGCTGCGGCAGACCGGATCCACCTTCAAGCCCTTCGTCTATGCGGTGGCGATGGATCTGGGCTACAGCCCGATGGACTATGTCGAGGACAGCCCGATGTGCATCTACACGCCGGGCTCGGGCGACTGGTGCCCGCAGAACTATGACCGCAAGTTCAAGGGCACGATCACCCTGACCCAGGCCCTGGCCGAAAGCCGCAACATTCCCGCGGTGCGGGTCAGCGAGGCGGTGGGCCGCGACCTGGTGAAACAGGTCGCCACCGACTTTGGCCTGGCGCAGAACTTCGCCGACGGCCCGGCGCTTGCGCTGGGGGTGTCGGAATCGACGCTGATCGACATGACCGGCGCCTTCGCGGGCATCCTCAACGGCGGCTCGGCGGTCACGCCCTTCGGGCTTCAGGCGCTGAAGCTGAAGGGGATGGACGAGCCCCTGTTCGGCGCCGGCGGCGGCATCGGCGAGCGGGTGATCAGCGAAAAGGCCGCCCATGCGCTGACCTACATGATGACCGAGGTGCTCAACAGCGGCACCGGCACCCGCGCCCGCCTGAAGGACCGCGAGGCCGCCGGCAAGACCGGCACCACGCAAAGCGCGCGCGATGCCTGGTTCGTGGGCTTCACCGCCGACTATGTGGTGGGGGTCTGGATGGGCTATGACGACAACCGCCCGCTGACCGGCGTCACCGGGGGCGGCCTGCCGGCCGAGATCTGGCACGAGGTCATGGTGCGGGTGAATGAAGGCGTCCCGCCACGGCCTCTTGTCAAGGAGATCCCGGATTCCACCTTTGCCCCGATCGGAGAGGGCGCGGGCGAAGGCGCGGTCAGTGCCGAGGACGTGCCCTATTTCGACGACCCCAATGCCCCGGTCTTCAACGGCGAGTTCTACGAGGATCCGGTGACCGGCGAGAGCGTGCCGATCTACGACGGCACCCCGCCGGAGGGCGCCGTCCTGGAAGGGCCGGTGAACGACGATCTTGCCAGCCGGATCAACGATCTTCTGGGCGGCAACTGAGGCGGGGATCCTCGGCCGGAAGGCTTATCCTCGCCTTTGGCGCCAGTCGTGCGGGCCGGGCCCGCGCCCAGGTGACGAAGCCACGGCCAAAAGCCGGCGCAGAAAGGCGATCCGCCCGTCGCGGTCGCCCGTGCGCTGGTCCA
>JBKBRG010000087.1:0-5049 GCA_046292325.1 Tabrizicola sp. | reverse complement strand
CTCGGTGCGCTCGGACGCCAGCATGTTCACGCCCTCGATGATGATGTTGAAGAACAGGCTCTTGCCCGACTTGTCGCTGACGTGCCAGCGGACCTCGAAGGGCGCCTGGCCCTTCAGCTTCGCGGTCGAGATGACCTCGTAGTAGCTCTTTACCGCCCGGGCCTCGGCCACCTCGATCTTGCCGCCCTCGAATTCCCGGAAGCGCCGGCCATACTTGCGGCTGATATAGCCCTGGAAGGCGCTGGTATAGGCGGACATCTGCGCCTTCGTGGCCGAGCGCGCCGCCGTGCCCAGGACCGAACGCGCGATGTTGGGCACATCGGCGTAGCGGACGAAGAGCTTCTCGAATTCCTTCAGCATCGCGCTTTCGGACTTGCCGGAATTGATGATGGCGTTCACGTCGCTGACCGTCTTGTCCACCAGCCGCTTGGCCGCCTCGGCCGTCAGCGCCAGGGCCGGACGGGGAAGCGCCAGCACGGCGGCGGCGGTGGCGAGACCTGCGACAAAGCCGCGGCGCGAGAATGGGATGTCATTCGGCATAGGGGTCCTCGTAAGGGTCGATGAATGCGTCGTCGCCAGCACCTTCCGCGCCGCCGGCCGCCTTGCCCCGCGCCAGCTGGAAACGCCGGTTCTGCAGGTAGAGCAGTCGCGCCTGGGCATAGCTGTCCGCGCTTTCATATAGGATGGAATCCACCGTGGCCGAGAAGCGGTCGCGATCACCAAGCCGTGAGATGAGCCGGATGATCCGCGTCGCATTGGCCTCGCGCACGGGCAGGGCATTGGCGACGGGGTCGAAGACGGCATCGACGATCATCCCCACCGTATCGCGGGCGGTGGACGGGCCGGCCAGCGGCAGTTCCAGGTAGGGACCTTCGCCCACACCCCAGACATGCAGCGTCTCGCCGAAATCCGTGGGCTTGCCGTCCAGCCCGATGGCTGTGGAGGGATCGAACAGTCCCGCCAGGCCGAAGGTCAGGTTCACGGCAAGCCGCAGGGTGTTCTGCCCGGCATCGCCGAGGCGAAACTGCAAGAGGTTGTTGGCGATGTCGCCGGGAAGGCTCAGGGTGTCGGCGAGGTTGCCGATGCCCTGCTTGACCGGCTCGGGGACGATGCCGACACCCTTTGACGCCGGGCCGACCAGGGTGCGGTCCAGCGCCTTGTTGAAGCCATGCACCTTGCGGTTCGCCGGTTCGAACGGGTCATTCATCGCATCCGGGCCGGACGGGGCCGCGCAAGCGCCCAGAAAGAGGCCAGCCCAAACCGCCACGGCCGAAATCGGCAGGACCTTTCCGGAAATAAATGAAATGTTCAGACCCATGCCCCTACTGTCCGGCCTTGACGCCGCAAAGACCAGTCTTCGCTGGCCGCAGGCCAAGGCATAAGTCCCCGTCCTGACCATGACAACGGTCAAACGTGGCTCTGGCGGTGCCTGTGGCAGGAAGACGCCAAGGAAGGACCGATGTCGGAACCTGCGATCCAGATCGCCGAAGCACGGCCCGGGCTGACGGAACTTTCCTCTGCCGGGGCAGCCTCGCGCCAGGCTCTCGCGACGGCATTCCTGTTCTCGGCCCAGGTCAATGTGCTGATGCTGACCGCGCCGCTCTACATGCTGCAGGTCTATGACCGGGTCCTGATGTCGCGGTCGGAAGAAACGCTCATGGCGCTGTCGATCCTGATGGCCTTCCTGTTCCTGGTCATGGGCATTCTCGACTACGCGCGCGGGCGGATCATGGCCCGGGTCGGCGCGCGGTTGCAGGAGCGGCTGGACCCGCGCATCCTGTCGGCCGCCTTCCGCCGCCTGACCGTCGCGCCGCAGGATCCGGCCGCCCTGGCGGCGCAGCGCGATCTGGACGCGCTGGCCCGGTTCTGGGCCTCGCCCGTGGTGCCGGCGATCTTCGACGCGCCCTGGGCGCCGCTTTTCGTCGCGGTGATCTTCGTCTTTCACCCCTGGCTCGGCTGGCTGGCCCTGGCCGGCGGGCTGGTGATCGTCGGGCTCGGCTGGCTGAACCAGCGGGCAACCGCGGGCCCGCTGCGCGCGGCCAACCTTGCCGGCATGGCGGCCGAACGCCAGGCCGAGAACCTGAAGCAGGAATCCGAACTGGTGCAATCGCTGGGCATGACCGGGGCCGGCTTTGCCCGACTGAAGGCGCGCCGCGACCTGGCCCTGGACGAGGGGTTGCGCGCCTCGGACGCTTCGGGGCGCTATTCGGTGCTGATCAGGACCTTCCGGCTGTTCCTGCAATCGGCCATGCTGGGCCTTGCCGCCTGGCTTGTGCTGCGCGAGGAACTGTCGGCCGGCGCAATGATCGCCGCCTCGGTCCTGATGGGCCGGGCGCTGCAACCGCTGGAGCAGGCGGTTGGCCAGTGGGCCGTGGTGGCGCGGGCCCGGCAGGCGAGGCTTCGGCTGGCCGACCTGCTGGCCAAGGCGCCTCCGGTCGCCGCCCGGACCGAATTGCCGCGGCCAAGGGCTCTGGTCGAGGTGCAGGCCCTGACCGTCGTCCCGCCGGGCGGCAACGCGCCGGTGCTGCGCAACATCTCCTTCATCCTGCCGCCGGGCAAGGCACTGGGGGTGATCGGGCCGTCCGGGTCGGGCAAGACCTCGCTGGCCCGCGCCCTGTCCGGGGTCTGGCCGCCGGCGGCGGGGCACATCCGGCTGGACGGTGCGACGCTGGATCAATACGATCCCGACCGGCTGGGCAGCTACATCGGCTACCTGCCGCAGCGGGTCACGCTGTTTGACGGCACCATCGCCGAGAACATCGCCCGCCTGCAACCGGGGGCCGATGCCGCCGCGATCGTCGCCGCCGCCCGGGCCGCGGCGGCGCACGAGATGATCCTGAAGCTGCCGGGCGGCTACGACACCCGGGTCGCCGCGATGGGCAGCCAGCTATCAGGGGGGCAGATCCAGCGGATCGGCCTGGCCCGGGCGCTGTATGGCGACCCGGTGCTGCTGATCCTGGACGAACCGAACTCGAACCTCGACAACGACGGGTCCATCGCCCTGAACGCCGCGATCCGCTCGGCCAAGGCGCGCGGGACCTCGGTCCTCATCATGGCGCATCGCCCTGCGGCGATCCAGGAATGTGACCTGCTGCTGGTGATGAACCAGGGCGCGGCCGCCGCCTTCGGCCCGCGTGACGCCGTGTTGCGCGAGGCGGTGAAGAACGCCGGCGACATCGCAAGGTCGCCCGCGCCCGGAGGAGTGGCGTGACCGGTTCGCGGATCTCCATGCGCCGCCCGGTGATCCTGGGGCTGGCCGCGACGCTGGTGCTGGTAGCGGGTTTCGGCGTGTGGGCAACGACGACCCGGATCGCCGGTGCCATCGTCGCCGCCGGGCAGATCGAGGTGGAACAGGACCGCCAGGTCGTCCAGCATCCGGATGGCGGCGTGGTCGAGGCGATCCTGGTCTCGGAAGGCGCGACGGTGGCGGCGGGCGATCCCTTGCTGCGGCTTGACGGGGCGGCGCTGCGGTCGGAGCTGACCATCGTCGAGGGCCAGCTGTCCGAGCTTGCCGGCCGCGCCGCCCGCCTGACCGCGGAACGCGACGGGTCCGCCACCGTGGACTTTCCCGACGATCTTCTGGCCCTCGCCGCCACTTCGCCCGAAGTGGCCGCCCAGCTTGACGGGCAGAGGCGCCTGTTCGAGGCCCGGAAGGCCACGCTAGCCGAGCAGCGCGACCTTCTGACCCGGCGCATCGGCCAGATCCGCGCACAGTCCCTCGGGATTGCCGCGCAAAGGGCGGCGCTGGTCACCCAGCTTGACCTTGTCGAACAGGAGCTCGCCTCGCAGCAAGGCCTGCTCGACAAGGGTCTGGCACCGGCGGGCACCGTTCTGGCGCTGCAACGCGAACGGGCACGGCTGCAAGGCCAGCTGGGCGAACTGGCCGCCGAACTGGCGCGCACCGAGGACCAGGTGACCGAGATCGGGATCGAGATCTCCAGCCTGGCCACCCGCCGGCGCGAGGAGGCCGCCGCCGAATTGCGCCAGATCGGCCCCACGACGCTTGAACTGGCCGAACGCCGCCGCGCGCTGGCCGAGCGCATCGCCCGGCTGGAGATCCGGGCGCCGGTCTCGGGTGTGGTCCTTGGCCTTCAGGTGACGACGCCGCGCGCCGTCCTGCGCCCGGCCGATCCGGTCCTGTTCGTCATCCCTCAGGATCGCCCGCTGGTGATTACCGCCCGCATCGCGCCGATCCATATCGACGAGGTCGCGGTCGGACAGGCGGCCGAACTGGTCTTTCCGGCCTTCTCGGCCCGCGACACGCCGCATCTGAAGGGCCGGGTCACGCTGGTCTCGGCCGACGCGCTGAGGGATCCGCAGACCGGGGCCACCCATTACACCGCCGAACTGCAACTGGACGACGGCGAGCTGGCCCGGCTTGGCGACCGCGTCCTGCTGCCGGGAATGCCGGTCGAGGTCTTTCTTCAGACCGGCCGCCGCACCCCTCTGGCCTATCTGGTCAAACCGTTCACCGATTATTTCGTCCGCGCATTCCGGGAAAGCTGAGCCCCGCAGGCTGGGCCGGGAAGGCGCTGCATTGTGCGGAAATTTCGCAATACTCCGGCAAAAGCTGTCGGACTGACCCTCAAATGGCCACAAATCTTGGGCTAGATGGCGGTCAACCAGAGCGAGTCGGCAGAGACCGGGGCAGACTTGGACCGAATTGTGGCAAGCGGAACCGCAATGATCGAGGGATTGCGCACCAGGCTGCGGCTGGGCAGCGTCGCGGGCCCGGACAGCCGGGCGCGGCTGCTCCTGTCGCGCGCCATGGCCGCCGGTGTCCGCGCCTTCCTGGTGATGATCCTGGTCGTCATGCCCTCGGTGATCCTGCCGGGCATCGGCACCGACACCAAGCAGATCGTCGCGCTGGTCGCGCTGTTCGTCGGGGCGCTGGTGTTCTTCGAATACAATGCGGTCTATCCCAGCCTGATCGAGTTCCGCGACGGCGCGCCATACAACCGCATCCGCTATCTGATGATGCTGACCGTCGTGGTCTTCCTTTCGGCCATCGTCGCCGACCTGGAAGCCTCGACAACCGTCACCCGGCTG
>JBKBRG010000086.1:0-8171 GCA_046292325.1 Tabrizicola sp. | reverse complement strand
TGGCGCGGATGGACCAGGCGCCGACACCCTACGCGCTCGGCTTCCTCCTCGGCCCGCGCGTCAACGCCGGTGGCCGGATCGGTCAGGCCGATCTCGGCGCGCGGCTTCTGGCCACCGACGACGAGATGGAGGCGGCCCGCCTCGCGGCCCTGCTCGACCAGCTGAACACCGACCGGCGCGAGATCACCGAGGCGGTGCGCGCCGAGGCGCTCGCCCAGGCCGAATCGCGCGGCCTTGACGCGCCCCTCGTCTGGGCGGCGGCCGAGGGCTGGCATCCCGGCGTCGTGGGCATCGTCGCCGCCCGGCTGAAAGAGGCCGCGAACCGCCCCGCCGTGGTGATCGGCTTCGAGGGCGACGAAGGCAAGGGCTCGGCCCGTTCCGTCCCCGGCATCGACCTCGGCGCGGCGATCCAGCGGCTGGCGGCCGAGGGGATGATCGTGAAGGGTGGCGGGCACAAGATGGCAGCGGGCCTGTCCCTGACCCGGTCCCAGCTGGAACCCGCCATGGCCCGGCTGTCCGAACTCCTGGCCCGGCAGGGCGCAGGCGCTGCCGGCCCGCGGGATCTTCGGATCGACGGCCTGTTGATGACCGGCGCCGCAACCGTGGCACTTGTCGAAGAGATCGAGAATGCCGGCCCCTTCGGCGCCGCGGCACCCGCGCCCCGCTTTGCCTTCGCCTCGGCCGAGGTCAGCGCCCGCCGGATCGGCGACAGCCACCTGAAGCTGACCGTCAGCGACGGCTCGGGCCCCGCGCTCGACGCCATCGCCTTCGGCGCCTTCGACGGCCCGCTTGGCCCGGCGCTGGAAAACCCCGGCCACCGCCGCTTTCACCTGGCCGGCAAGCTGGAACTGAACCACTGGAACGGCCGCACGAAGGTGCAGCTGCGTCTCGACGACGCCGCGGTTGCCTGAGCCGGATACCCGCAAGATTCCGCTTGCAGAAGCTCCGCGCCCGAATTAGACACCGCCCACCGACAGCGCGGCCCGTTCGTCTATCGGTTAGGACACCAGGTTTTCAACCTGGGAAGAGGGGTTCGACTCCCCTACGGGCTGCCACTTCACCAGCATGTCAGACACGACGGAACGCCAATCGCGCCAGCGTGCTTGATTGTTTCGCCTCGCTGAATAGACTGGCGAAAATTCCCAGGAAAGGTGAATGACGTGAAGCTGTTGCCATTGACTGCCATTGCACTCATCGCATTTTCGCTCCCCTTCTCTGCCCAGGCTGCCAGGTGCAGCGACACCGGCAGCCAGTATGAGGCCTGGAAGGCCGAGATGGCGGCCGAGGCCAAGGCCGAGGGGGTGGGCAAGCGCGGCATCGAGGCGCTGATGGCGACCTCCTATTCCAAGGCCACCATCGGGGCGGATCGCAACCAGAAGAGCTTCAAATACAGCCTCGACAAGTTCCTGAGCGTCCGGGGCGCCGACACCATCGTCAAGCAGGGCCGCAGCCGCAAGGCCAAGAATGCCGGCTTCTACCAGAGCCTCGAGGCCGCCTATGGCGTCCCCGCCGGCGTGCTGATCGCGATCCACGGGATGGAGACAGGTTTCGGCAGCTTCATGGGCGACACCAACGTCGTCTCGGCCATCGCGACGCTGACCTATGATTGCCGGCGGTCCGACTTCTTCCGCCCGCATCTGATCGGCGCGCTGAAGATGGTGGACAAGGGCATGATCACGGCCAAGACCATCGGCGCCAAGCATGGCGAACTCGGCCACACCCAGTTCCTGCCCGGCAATGCCTATGCCTACGGCGTCGACGGCAACGGCGACGGGGTGATCGACCTCTACAACCAGGCCGATGCCCTGGCGACCACGGCGAACTACCTGAAGCGGAAGGGCTGGAAACCGGGCCAGGGCTATCAGGAAGGCGAGCCGAACTTCGCCGTGATCCGGGAATGGAACGCCGCCAAGGTCTATCAGCAGGCCATTGCGATCATGGGCGCGCAGATCGACGGCTGACCCCTTGCGCTTGCCCGCGCAGGCCGCTATCTGGCGCGGCAGTGGCCCGTTCGTCTATCGGTTAGGACACCAGGTTTTCAACCTGGGAAGAGGGGTTCGACTCCCCTACGGGCTGCCACTTACCTTCCCCAAGATGTTGATCTGAATAGCGTTCCGCCCGAATGGGCTGGGGCCATGTACGTTTTGGTGTACACCTGCACGGTCGACTGACCGTCATCGCGCTCCCCCCTCATCCAACCGCCCATCCATGAACCGTTCTGTCGGTTACCTTGACATTTGCCCTCTTATCGTGTAGTTTTATGTTACGAAAAGAGGGAAGTCTTTCACGATGCACGAACGCATGACCATCACGATGAACGACGTCGCTAGCGCGCTGGGCGTCAGCGAAGCAGGCGTTCGAAAGTGGTTCAACCGGATGCCGATGTCCAACATCAACATCCGGCGCGTGCCGCACTTCCGGGCCGATGAGGCGATTGTTCGGCTCAGGCGCGCACGTAAGCGCGGGTGCGACAGCGACGAGGCATTCGCGATCCTCCAGATCGACGCCAAGCGACGGAATGCGGAGCCTTCTCTGCCCCTCGGGGCCGAAGCTGAGCGACGGGCAGCAGAGCTGCGGGGGTGTCTGACCGACCTCGAACTGGCTCGCTATCTGGCCGTTCGTGGTGCTCTCCACGCAGGGCTGATCGGCGCACTTTGGTCCGAAGCGTTCAAAGCCAACCTCCAGACGCTGCTCGACCTCTCGCTGATCCATCCGAGCGTCATGCTCTACGTGTTCGGGGGCAACCACAGCGAACTGCCCCAGAGCGCCGAGCGCTGGCGGCATTGGGCAAATGCCTACGCCGTTCCGCTCCTTGCCGTAATCCGCCACCTCCAGAAAGAAGCAGCCTGAACAATGACCAGCCAGTCCATTCAAACCATCGTCGAAGTGCTGGGGCCGTCCAGCGTGACCGCCCTCGTCGAAGCCACGAACAAGATCGCCGTCGTAGCGGCCCATGAGTTGGGGCTGAACGACCTCACGCCGGATGAAATTGTGCAGATCGAGTCGGTGAAGCTCCACGTGCTGGCAGATATGGACGTCGACCTGTCGAAGGCCGTGAACGAGCTGCGCGCCATCCCTTCTGTAGCGGCCCGCCTCAAGGCGAAGGAAGACGCGGCCCGCGTGGCTCGCGGCCATGAGGATGCAATTCAGGGCCTCCGGCCTTCTGAACGCATGACCTACGCGCGGCAGCACGGCCTCACGGGCAGCCAGACCGAGAAGATGGTCGCGTCTGACCATGTCAAGGTCCTGTCGACCCTCGAAGGCAAGGCAAAGCTCGACTACGCGCGGAAGCACGGGCTGGCCTGATGCACACTATCGACGCTCTTCGCCGTTTGGCTCTGAGTTCGCATCACGCCTGCCGCGTTCTGGCGCGCGAGAATGATGTGGCTGGCGCGCTGGGCGACGGCGACAAGCTCGTCCGTTCTCTGCGCGCCGCGCGCCTGACCTCGACGGAGGTCCGTGATCTGATCGCGCCGCTCACGACGCCCGACTGCGACCCGACGCCGGTCAGCGACAACGACGTCCAGACGGTCCTCATGCGTGCGGAGTTTGGCTGAAATGGCACCTCGCGGTGTAGCAGACGGGTACCGGGGCGAGACGCCCCTGCCGAATGAAAAGCACGAGAAGTTCTGTCAGGCCATGGCGACGGGTGCGGTGACCCAGTCGCGGGCGATTCAGGCGGCTTACGGCGCGAAAAAATCTGCCGCACAGATGGGGAACAACCTCCTGCGGCAGGGCCATATCAAGGCCCGGATCGAGTTCCTGAAGCGCGAGCGGGCACAGAAGTGGGATGATTTCGAAGACGATGTCTTCGACGGCTTTGAAGAGCTGCTCAACGGCGTTCTGGACAATGTGGCTGAGCTGGTTCGAGCCTGTGACGGAAATGGCCTCGCCCGCGAAGCTGCGCAGGCCCGCGATGTGCTGACCACGATTTCGTCGCGGGTCTTGGCCCAACTGCACTCCCTGCGGGCGGCGGACAAACAGCAGGTGGTCCGAACCGACAACCTGATCCAGACTCTTGAATCGTTCTCGGTGGTGAAACAATGACCGGTAAGACCGTCCTCCAAAGCCGCCCGGCGTTGAAGCATTTGATGTCGACCGTTGCGCAGTCGTCGCGCGCCTTGAAGCGGCTGATGGCGGAGGCAAGGGCATCTGGCGATCCGGCAAGCGTACTGCGGACGGCCTTGAGCGAGGCATCGGTGGTCTCGAAATCTGCGGTGCGCCTCGCCATCGAGATTGGGCGCATCCATGAAGAAGCCCCGAGCGAACTGGCGCGGCGCGGCCCGCCTGCCCACGCTTCTGCCGACGTCCTGCCGCGCATCGAGGAAATCCTCGATTACCCGGCGCGGGTCGTGAACGACGTGATCTGGAACGATCTGGTGGCCCTGTTCGATGCCGCAGCAGCCGATCTGGCGGACCCGCGCGAGGCCTTCATGGCGGCTGACTCCATCTATCTGCTCGGTGGTCGGCACCCCGTGACGCGGTTGGAGCGGTTGGAACTGCTCGCACTCGCCGCCCCGCTGACTCCGCAAGAAGAATCCGACCTCCGCAGCCTCCGCCGAATTGAAGCCTGACCCATGCTGAACGACCCTGAAACCGGCTACGCCGACCCTGAAATCCTCGCTGAACTGCTCGCCAGCCCCGGTGCATGCGCCATCCTCGCCCACCGCGCCGAGCTGAGCGCCCGGAAGGGCGAAGGCGACAAGGCCGCGATCCTTAGTGGTTGGCTGCGGAAGAATCACAAGATCAGGTCTGCCCTCAACGCGGCAGGCGAACTCCGCATGCGGGAAATCGGTCAGCTTATCACCGAGGAACGTGTCGAGTTCGAGCTGTCGATGCAGCGCAAGCGCGCCGAGAAGGAAAAGGCCGAGGCCTTGATGCGCGACGTGATCGACACCGCCGCGAGCCTGATCCCGGACCTGCGCGAGCGATTCAACTGATCAACCGAACACGCGGTCGCTGGGGGGCGACTGCGTTGGACCGGCCCGCGCTTTCGGGTCTTCGCGCGGGGCGGTCCACCCCGAAACACCACCACATCTATCGCCCAAGGACCCGCCAACCACATTCAGTAGTACCATGACGCGTATCGAAGCAATCCGAACTCTTGTGATCAAGTACCCGCAGGCCAGCCAGTGGATGGCAGTCCGTTTTCCCGAGGACCGCGTCCTGAAAGACCGACTCAACTGCATGAACAGCATGTTCCGGGCACTCGTCGAGGGGCCGAGGCTCCGCGCCAGCCAGATTGCCCGCGAGATCGACGCCCTCAAGACCCGCGCGGGCTTCAAGTCCGCCACGGACGAGCACGTCCATCTCGTCCGATCCGCCTGACACAACTTAAAGGAGAAAATTGCCATGAGCGGCTACGTATACAAGGGTGCCGGTCACCCGCGCGGGCTTTTTGACAGCCCTGAAATCAGGGCCAAGGTCGAGAGGGCGAAGACCCTTTTCGAGGAAGGCGTACCGGTCGTCTCGACCAACGACGGCCTCGATTTCTACGCCACCAAGGCCCGCACCCGGCCCGCCGCCGAAGAACCCGACGACGAAACCCCTCCCGACGAACCCACCATCGCTTGAACCTTCATCCCCAACCCAACCAAAACAGAGCAGAACTATGACGCTTGACCCTCACACCACTGCCACCATGACGGCGGTAACCGAACAGCAAATGATCAAGGAGCTGACCGCCCTCGTCGGTGACGCCCTCCGCGAAATTCAGAGTCCGACGCGCCGGATCACGGTCAACGTCGATCAGGCCGAGCTGATCGAACTCATCGGGGCGAAGTACGCCCACATCGTTGCCCGCGCGGTTGGGTTCCAGCTTCGCGGTGGCGTTTGGACCAAGACTGCGCCCTTCCCCGAGGCCGAAGAGGAACTCGATCTCGACCTTCTGTCCGGTGATTTCCGCGCCGCTTTCAAGGCCATCGACCCGCTTGGCCTCCTGCACCCCTTCGTCGCCGGGCGCGTGGGGACCTACTGATGGCCCGAGCTGCGCACCTGATCGAGTTGAACAAGCGGACCAAGGAGGCCGCGCTCGCCAAGAAAGAGCGCGACCTTGCCCGCCGCCGTGCCCTCGCCGTGCGCGAACTGTACTGGACGAAGGCCGACAGGGAGCAGGAAGAGGAACTCCTGCGGGCCGAGATCGACCAGTGGATCGCGGAAGGGCGTGTGACCGTCTGCCCGCCCTTCGGCCTCAAGGGCGACCGGGCCGATCTGAAAGCCGCAGCCGATGTAGCCCACGTCATGAAGAACTGGGTGATCACGGACGAAAACGACGCGGCGGCGTAAGCCTTAAAGTCGGCTTGAAGCCGAAAAACTGTTATTTTTCAATAGCTTCTAGACAGAATGCCTGACATCGGGTAGAAAAAAGAAACCCCGACCTGCTGATGGACAGGCCGGGGGTGCAACGCAGAAGGAGCTACCGCGTTTGCGGTCTTGACGCTTGCATAAGGTAACACATTCCACCACGAAGACGCAACCCTAAAGGAGCAAATGATGCACGAAGATCACCACAGCCACCCTGACTGGGAGGCGGCATGACCATGTTCGACGAAGAAGCCCGGAAGAAAATCCGGGGCGCAGCCAAGTTCGACCGGTCCAAGATTGCTGCGAAGGTGGCAGCATCCGGGGACGGCGACCTCGACATCGCGATGCTCTATGCAGGCTTGAAGAAGAGCAAGCCCGACACCATCGCGGTCATGGAGCTGGGCGAGGAAATCGAGAAGGTGCACGGCATCGGCAAGCGACCGTTCACCGCCATCATGAAGGCCGCAGACCGGGCTATCTCGGAGGGCGGTACGCCCGAACTCCGCAAGGGGGTGAATACCAGCAGCTTGGACTTCCCCGAGCAGATCAATTCGGTGCGCAAGCTGCTGGAGAACGCCTCGGAAAAGGACCCGACCCTGTTCCGACATGGATACGAGATTGCCGAGGTTGTCGAGATCAAGGAGATCGGAGGGGCGACGATTGACGTCCTGATCCCGCAGGAGTTCCAGCGGGCCTTGGAACAGAAGGTCGGCTTCCTCCGGGTTGGCGACGAGGGTAAGCTCACCTATCGCTCGGCCCCGAAGGATTTGGTCAACCACCTGTATTACAGTCGCGACCTGCCGCTGCCGTACCTCGAACGCATCACGCGGGCACCCGTCTTCTCGGAAGACGGCGTGCTGGTGAATACGCCCGGCTACCATCGCAGCGCGCGCGCCTTCTATGCGCCGCCCGCCGACCTCGATGTACCGACGCTCCCGACCCGCGTCAGCGGGGAGGACCTCCGCAAGGCGCGGCAGATCATCGTGGAAGAATGGATGGGCGACATCCCCTTCGACGGCTGGACCCGCGACCGGCTGGTCTCTGCAGCGCTGGATGGCGACGTGAACAACCCGCCCCCGGCCTCGCTGCTGAATGCAATCGGCGCTGCCTTGGAGCAGTTCGTACGCCCCATGATCGACGGACCGCTGCCGCCGCACCTGCTGACCAAGCCCACCGAGCGCACCGGAGCCACGCTGCTGGCGACCACGATCAAGCTGGTGGCGGAGGGGGCTGAAAGCGTCCAGACCCTCGCGGACGATGACACGGAACGCGAGAAGCGCATCGTCTCCACCCTGCGTAGCGGCACGGCGGTCAACATCTTTGATAACGTGCGCGGCGAGATCGACAGCCCTGTGCTTGCCTCGTTCTGGACGGCGCGTGTGTTCGAAGGGCGTATCCTCGCAAAGAGCGACAACGTCCGCCTGCCGGTCACCTGCTCTCACCTGATCACGGGGAACAACCCCCGCTGGTCGACGGAACTGGCGGCGCGGATGGGGCTGATCCGCATCGACGCACGGTGTGCGGAACCGGGCAAGCGAACCGGCTTCCGGCATGCCGACCTGCCGGGCTGGGTCCGGGCGAACCGAGGTAAGCTGATCTGGGCGTTGCTGGTGCTGATCCAGAACTGGATCGAGAAGGGCAAGCCCGCGCCCGTCAACACGATCCACTGGGGTTCCTACGACGCCTACGTGAAGGTCGTGGGCGGCATCATCAGCGCTGCCGCGCCCAACTGGTCGACGTGGCAGACGAACCGCGATCAGATCACCGCTGACGCGGACAGCGGCGAATTTGACCCCTTCATCCAGCTCTTCGATGCGTGGCTGTCCGATGCGTCGAAGGACAGAAGGAACGGTTCCGACACGCGCAAG
>JBKBRG010000085.1:0-8174 GCA_046292325.1 Tabrizicola sp. | reverse complement strand
AGCGGCGGGATACGGCCAGTCGGTTGCCTCCACCGTCAACGTCACGATCAACGCCCGCGACGCGGAGAGCTTCCGCCAGTCCCGCACGCAGGTCGCCAGCGACATCGCCCGCGCTGTGTCGCTGGGCCGGAGGGGGATGTGATGGCGTTTCACGAGGTCCGGTTTCCGGACAACATCAGCCGAGGCGCGCGCGGCGGCCCCGAACGCCGCACGCAGATCGTCGAACTGGCGAGCGGTGCCGAGGAGCGCAACGCCAGCTGGGCCAACAGCCGCCGCCGCTACGACGTCGCCTACGGCATCCGCCGCGCCGACGATCTGGCGGCGGTCGTTGCCTTCTTCGAGGCCCGGAACGGACGTCTCCACGGCTTCCGCTTCAAGGACTGGGCCGATTTCAAGTCCTGCCTGCCATCGCATACACCGGGCCCGACCAACCAGCCCATCGGCAGCGGCAACGGGGCGGCGACCCTGTTCCAGCTCACCAAGCGCTACACCTCCGGCGCGCAGTCCTGGACGCGGGCCATCGCCAAACCCGTCGCCGGAACCGTGACCATCGCCCTGAACGGCACACCGCAGGCCTCCGGCTGGTCGGTCTCCACGAGCACCGGTCTCATCACCTTCACCACCGCCCCGGCGGCGGGCGTCGCCATCACCGCGGGCTTCGAATTCGACGTCCCCGTCCGGTTCGACACCGACGTCCTCGACGTCACCCTCGATCTCGAACGTCTCGGGTCGATCAACTCGATCCCCCTCGTGGAACTCCGCACATGAACGACGAATCCTTCTGGTCCCACCTTTGGCGCGAGATCGCTGCCTCGACGGCGCTGATGCTGGCCTTCTGGGGCGCGCTGGGCGGTGCCACCAATGCCCTGACCACCCGGATGGCGCTGCGCGAAGCCCTGCGCCATGTCCTGCTCGGCGGGTTGATCGCCGCAGGGATGGGCAGTTTCTCCATCGTGATCGTGGCGGAATGGCTCGGTCTGCCTGATGGTGCCGTCGCCGCGGGCGGGGCGGTCGGCTCGGCCGCCTACCTGGTCGGCGTCTTCGGGGCGGCCTTCATCGAACTGATCCTCGCGAGGCTCCGCCGGGTCGGGAAGGATGACGCCGATGCATGAGATCCTTCGCCTTGCCCGCTCGCTGCGCTGCGATCCTGCCGACCCCGGACAGGCCTTTGCCCACCGGCTGCGCATCGGCCTCGCCGTCGCCTTCCTGATCTTTTTCCTCTCAACCCTCGGGTAATCCCATGCAAACCTCTGATCGTGGGCTCTTGGCCCTGATCCGGCACGAAGGCGTCGTGCCCGGACCCTATCTCGACGTGAAGGACGTCTGGACCTTCGGCATCGGTCATACGGCCGCGGCCGGGCCACCCGATCCGGCGCGGATGACACGCGGGATGCCCGCCGATCTCGATGCCGGGATCCGCGAGGCGTTCCGGCTCTTCCGTGCCGATCTCGCCACTTACGAGGTCGAGGTGTTGCGCACCGTGAAGGTGCCGCTGGAACCCCACGAATTCGATGCGCTGGTCTCCTTCCATTACAACACCGGCGGCATCGCGAAGGCCTTGCTGACACGGCACCTGAACGCGGGCGACCGGGTAGCAGCGGCTGCGGCATTCATGGGCTGGCTGCGCCCTGCGGCCATCCGGTCCCGACGCGAGACCGAGCGCGATCTCTTCGCTAAGGGCCGCTACCCGACCGGCACCATTCCGGTCTGGTCGGTCGACCGCAACGGCCGGGTCGATTTCTCGCGACCGATCCGGCGGCTCAGCGAGACCGAGGCGCTGGCACTGCTGCGCCCGATCCCCAATCCACCGTCGATCCCCATGTCACCCGCCCCTTCCACGGCCGCCGCCGACCCCGCGCCCGTGCAGGCGGCGCCGAGCCTGACCACCCGCATTTTCACCTTCCTCAAGACCCTGATCGGAGCACAACCATGAACTGGACCCTTGCACGTGGCCTCGTCTATCTGGCCTGCCTTGCCGCCTCCGGCCTCGCTCTGGCCGGGCTGGCGGATTTCGACCTCGCCACCGGCACGCTCGATATTCGCCCCTTCAATATCTATGCCCTGACCGGCGCGACCGGTGGTGTCGTGTCTTCGCTGCTGGCGTCCCTGGCCCTGCTGCGCGGCTGGGGGCGGAAGTGAAATCCCTTCCGCCCGCGCTTCAGGCCCATCTCGACGAGGGGACGACGACGCTGGCGTGGTGCTGGCGCATCACCCGCGCCGATGGCGTGACCTTCGGTTTCACAGACCATGACCGGACCCTGTCGTTCGACGGCACCGAGTTCGAACCGGAAAGCGGGCTGACAGCCTCCGAGGTCCGGTCGGGATCGGACCTCTCCGTGGACGCGCAGGATGCCCAAGGCGTGTTGTCCTCCGACCGGATCACAGAGACCGACATCCTCGACGGCCGCTGGGACAATGCCTCGGTCGAGGTCTGGAGGGTGAATTGGTCGGCCCCGGCGCAGCGCGTGCTGCTGCGCCGCGGGGCCATCGGCCAGATCCGGCGCGGGCGGCTGGCCTTCGTGGCCGAGGTGCGGAGCCTCGCCCATGTTCTCGGTCAGACGGTCGGACGCACATTCCAGGCCAGCTGCGACGCCGCGCTGGGCGATGCGCGCTGCGGCGTGAACCTCGAGGCCACGGCCTTCAAGGGCAGTGGCGCCTTGATCGACGTTTTGCGGGATCGCGCCTTCACGACATCCGGCCTCGGCACCTTCGCGGCGGGCTGGTTCTCCTTCGGGCTGGTCGAATGGTCGAGCGGCGCGAATGCCGGGCGGCGGGTCGAGGTGCTGTCGCACGACCTGGTCGACGGGGTGGCGATCCTGACCCTGCTGGAAGCGCCGGTACGGCCGATCGCGGCGATGGATGCCTTCGTGGTCCGGGCAGGCTGTGACAAGCGGATCGCCACCTGCGGGACGAAGTTCGCCAATGTCGCCAACTTCCGAGGGTTTCCGCACATCCCGGGCCAAGACGCCGTGCTGCGCTACGCGACGAAGGACGGTGGCCATGAGGGAGCGGTGTTGTGACTGCGCCAGTTCCGACCGCCGATCCCGTCATCGTCATCGCTGTCGCGCGCTCCTGGCTTGGCACGCCCTATCACGACCAGGCCAGCCTGCGCGGGGTCGGCTGCGACTGCCTCGGCCTAGCTCGGGGTGTCTGGCGAGAATTGGTCGGACCTGAGCCGTTCCCGATCCCGCCCTACAGCCGCGACTGGGGCGAGACCGGGCCGCGCGAGATGCTGGCCGAAGGCGCACGGGTGATGATGCCGGAAATCGCACCCGCCGATGCGCCGCCCGGTGCGCTGATCCTGTTCCGGATGGTGCCGCGCGCCATCGCCAAGCACGTGGGGATCCTCACCGGCCCCGACACTTTCCTTCACGCTTATGAACGTCTTGGCGTGATCGAGGAACCGCTGACACCTGCATGGCGACGCCGCATCGCCTTCGCTTTCCAATTCCCTGCACGCTGAGTTTTCACAATGGCCACGCTCGTCCTCGGCGCTGTCGGTTCCGCTATCGGCGGAGCCTTCGGCGGCGCGATCCTCGGCTTCTCTGGCGCCGCCATCGGTGGCTTCATCGGTTCAACCATTGGTTCGGTCGTCGACAGCTGGATCGTGTCCTCGCTGGCTCCGGAGCAGAAGATCGAGGGCCAGCGCCTCGACAGCTTGCGCATCACGTCCGCGACCGAGGGGGCGATCATCCCGCGCCTCTACGGTCGCATGCGCATCGGTGGCAACATCATCTGGGCCACGGATTTCCGCGAGGAGACGAAGACCACGACGCAAGGCGGCGGCAAGGGCGGTGGCGGCGGGAAGGTCCGGACCACCGAATACCTCTACTACGCCAGCTTCGCGGTCGCGCTCTGCGAGGGTCCGATCACCGGCATCGGGCGCATCTGGGCGGATGGCAAACCACTCGACATGACCGGCATCACCTGGCGCTGGTATCCCGGCAACGAGACCCAGACGGCCGATCCGTTCATCGCGGCGAAGATGGGGGCCGCCAGCACCCCCGCCTACCGTGGGACAGCCTATGTCGTCTTCGAGGAGCTGCCGCTCTCGACCTACGGCAACCGCCTGCCGCAACTGTCCTTCGAGGTGTTCCGGCCGCTCGCGGATCCCGACACCGCCGAGGGGCTGGTCAAGGCGGTGACGATGATCCCGGCCTCTGGCGAGTTCACCTATGCGACGGAAGCGGTCCGCAAGACGGTGGGCGCCACGACCACGGTCTTCGGCCAGACCACCGGCGGGACGACCTCGGCCGAGAACCTGAACGCGCTGCCCGACGAGACCGACATCGTCGTGGCCCTCGATCGGCTGCAGGCCATGGCTCCGGCAGTGGAAAGCGTCAGCCTCGTCGTGGCCTGGTTTGGCGATGATCTGCGCGCGGGAAACTGCAAGGTGCGGCCGGGCGTCGAGGTTGCGGCAAAGACCACGACACCGTCGGCATGGGTCGTGAATAGCGTAAACCGTGCAGACGCGTTTCTGGTCAGCCGAGATGCCGAGGATCGACCGGTCTACGGCGGCACGCCTGCCGATTTCGCGGTGGTGCAGGCGATCCGCGAGATGAAGGCGCGGGGTCTGCGCGTCACCTTTTATCCCTTCTTGCTCATGGACGTCCCGCCCGGCAATACCCTGCCGAACCCCTACAGCGCGAATGCCGCGACGCCGGGCCAGCCGAGTTTCCCGTGGCGGGGCCGGATCACCTGTTCCCCGGCGGCGGGCTATGCCGGGACGGCCGACAAGACCGCCGCTGCCGCGACGCAGGTCTCCAGCTTCTTCGGCGCAGCCACCCCGGCGCAGTTCGCGGTATCGGGCGACAATGTCAGCTGGACCGGGCCCACCAGCGATTGGGGCCTGCGCCGGATGATCCTGCACTACGCCCATCTCTGCGCGGTGGCGGGCGGCGTCGATGCCTTCCTGATCGGAACCGAGATGCGGGGGCTGACGACGATCCGGTCGAACGCCAGCGCCTATCCGGCCGTGACCGCCTTCAAGGCGCTGGCGGCGGATGTGAAAGCCATCCTCGGAGCGGGCACGAAGGTCGGCTACGCCTCCGACTGGTCGGAATACTTCGGCCACCAGCCGGGAGACGGCACGGGCGATGTTTATTTCCACCTCGACCCGCTCTGGTCGGACGCCAACATCGATTTCATCGGCATCGACAACTACATGCCGCTGTCGGACTGGCGCGACGGCTTCGACCATGCCGATGCGCTGCAGGGTTGGCCCGCGATCCATGACCGGGGATACCTGCAGACCAACATCGCCGGTGGCGAGGGCTTCGACTGGTTCTACGCCAGCGCCGCCGACCGGTCGGCACAGATCCGGACCCCGATCACCGATGGCGCTGCAGGCAAGCCGTGGGTGTTCCGCTACAAGGATCTCGCCGCCTGGTGGTCGAACCCGCATTTCAACCGCCCGGGCGGGGTCGAGAGTGGCACGCCCACCGCATGGGTGCCGCAGTCGAAGCCCGTCTGGTTCACCGAACTAGGGTGCCCGGCCATCGACCGGGGTACGAACCAGCCCAATGTCTTCTTCGACCCGAAGTCGTCCGAGAGCTTCACCCCGTATTTCTCGCGCGGCTGGCGCGATGACGCGATCCAGCGCGCCTATCTGGAAGCCAGCTATCTCTGGTGGGGAACTCCGGCTAACAATCCCGTGTCGGCCATCTACGGCGGCCGGATGGTCCATGTCCCCGAATGCGCCGCCTGGACCTGGGATGCGCGGCCCTATCCGTTCTTCCCCGAACTGACCGGCGTCTGGACGGACGGCCCGAACTGGCGGCTTGGTCACTGGCTGACCGGGCGGCTCGGCGCGGTGTCACTGGCGGCCCTCGTGCGCCACCTCTGCCTGCGCGCTGGGCTTGATGAGGCGTTGATCGACGTCACCTGCCTCTGGGGCGCGGTCGAGGGCTATGTGATCGGGGCCCTCGAAAGCCCTCGGGCGTCGATTTCCACGCTGGCCCGCCACTTCGGCTTCGATGCCATCGAGACCGAAGGCGTGATCCGTTTCGTCATGCGCGGCCGCGCCTCGGTCGCCACGCTGGCCATCGACGATCTGGTCGCCAGCCGTGAGGGCGAGGCTTTCGAACTGACCCGCGGCCAGGAGACGGAACTGCCGCAGGCGTTGAAGTGGCAGGTCGCACGGGCGGACGAGGATTACGACGCGGCGCTGGTCGAGGCACGGCGCATCACCGTGGATACAACACGCATCGCGTCCGAGTCCTTCCCCATGGCGATCCCGCCCGAGGAGGCCGAACGCCGCTGCCGCCGCGCGCTGATGGAAGCCTGGATCGGACGGGAAAGCGCCACCTTCCGCCTGCCGCCCTCGCGGCTGGCTCTGGACCCTGCCGACGTCATCCGCCTCTCGCATGACGGCCGGGAGGTCGAGTTCCGGCTGGTGTCTGTCGCTGATGCCGAGGCAAGGGGCATTGAGGCGGTGCGGCAGGACCGCGCCGCCTATGATCTGCCGCCCGGCGATCCCCGGCCCGCATCGCTCGCCAGCCCCGTCGTCTTCGGAACCCCGGAGGTGGTGATGCTGGACCTGCCGCAGATTACTGAGGACCAGGCCGCGCATCGCCCACTGATCGCCGCCCATGCCAGCCCCTGGCCGGGCGAGATTGCCGTCTTCCGCAGCGCGTCGACGGATGGCTTCAACCTCCTGACCACCTTTGCCAGTCGGGCTCGGATCGGGACGCTGGCCTTCGACTTCTTTCCGGGGCCAACCTCGCGCTTCGATCTGGGCAACGCGCTGGTGGTCGATCTCCTATCCGGAACGCTGGAGAGCGTGACAGACGTCGCGCTGTTCGGCGGGGCAAACGCGGTAGCCGTCGAGGCAGCGGCGGGCCTTTGGGAGATCGTCCAGGCGGGCGCAGCCGAACTGATCGCGCCCGGCCGCTACCGACTGACCCGCCTCCTGCGCGGTCAGCGCGGGACGGAGCATGCCATCGGCAACCCGGCACCGGCTGGCGCGCGGGTCGTGCTGCTTGACACGACGCTGGCCTCGCTACCCATCGCCGAGGCGGATCTCGGACTGCCGTGGAACTGGCGTGTCGGCCCGGCCGCGCGGGCGGTCAGTGACGCGAGCTATGCCGCGCTGGGCTTCACGCCGACCGGGCGGGGCCTTGTTCCCTTCGCCCCGGTGCATGTCGAACAGCCCTGGCGGATCGCCCGCAGCCCCGGCGATCTGACCATCCGATGGACGCGCCGGTCCCGCGCGCTGGTGGCCGATGCCTGGGAACAGGTCGAGGTGCCGCTCGCCGAAGACATTGAAAGCTACGATGTGCAGATCCTCTACGGGACGACCGTCAGGCGCACGCTGACCAGCAGCACGACCTCCGTCCTCTACACCGCTGCCCAGCAGAGTACCGATTGGGGTGCACCTCTCGGCCCCGGCCAGACGCTGGCGCTCCGCATCTTCCAGCTCTCGAACCGCCTCGGCCGCGGCACGCCCGCCTCCGTGACCCTCCAGTTCTAACGGGATTTCCCATGTCCGACACCACGACCCATCTGGGCCTGCCGTATCTTCTGGCCGCGCAAGCGCAGAAGCATGTCACCCACAATGAGGCGCTGCGCCTGCTCGACGCCATGGTTCAGCTTTCCGTTCTCGACCGCACGCGCACTGCGCCCCCGGCCAGCCCGGCCGACGGCAACCGCCATCTGGTGGCTTCGGGCGCGACCGGCCTCTGGGCCGGGTGGGATCTGAACATCGCCTTCTGGATCGACGGCGCATGGATCCGGCTGGTGCCGCGCGCTGGCTGGCTGGTCTGGGTCGCGGCCGAGAGCCTGTTTCTCGTCTGGACCGGCAGCGCCTGGGAGGTCGTGGGCGAGCCCCGCGACGTGTCGGACGCGGTGTTCAGCCTGGTGAACGATGCGGATCCGACAAAGAAGGCCACCTTCTCGCTTGCAGGGATCAGTGCCGGAACCACCCGCAGCTTCACGCTTCCCAACACCTCGTCCGAACTGGCGATCCTTGCGGGCACGCAGACCTTCTCCGGCAACAAGACGTTCTCGGGGACTCTGACCGCCTCGGGCACGGTCACCGTCTCGGCAGCGTCCGCCAGCATCGGCACGGCCACGACGACCGCGACCTACGGAATGGGCACAGGGGCGACGACCACCGGCGTCACCAAGACCGTGAACATCGGCACCGGCGGCGCCTCCGGATCGACCACGGTCGT
>JBKBRG010000084.1:0-8203 GCA_046292325.1 Tabrizicola sp. | reverse complement strand
GTCGGGCAAGATCATCGGCGTGGTGATCGGGGCGCTGATCATGGGCGTGATGAACATGGGCATGTCGATCCTGGGCATCGGCATCGACTACCAGCAGATGATCAAGGGGCTGGTGCTGCTGGTCGCAGTGATCTTCGACGTCTACAACAAGAACAAGTGAGATCCGTCATGCATCTGTCCACCGTCAAGGGGATCGGGGTGGTCGTCCGTCAGGGCGACGAGGCGCGCGCCTTGCGCAACACGGCCTCGGTCTACGACCTGGCGCAGGCGGCCATCGCCTCGGGGCAGGGGATCGCCGCCGAAGTCGCGCGTCGCGGGCTGGGCGAAACGGTGGACCTGACGCGCGCCACCTTCGAGCTGCCGGTCAGCCACCCGGACCCCGCCCATCTGCATCTGACCGGGACGGGGCTTACGCATCTGGGCAGCGCATCGGCCCGGGATGCGATGCATGCCAAGCTCGACGGCGGCGAGACCCTGACCGACAGCATGAAGATGTTCCGCATGGGTCTGGAAGGCGGCCGTCCATCCCCCGGAGACGTGGGGGCGCAGCCCGAGTGGTTCTACAAGGGCACCGGCCATGCCGCGGTCGCCCCCGGTGCCGCGCTGAAAGTGCCGGGCTTTGCCGGGGACGGCGGCGAGGAACCCGAGATTGCCGGCATCTACCTGATCGGCCCGGACGGGAACCCCTACCGGATCGGCTGGGCGCTGGGCAACGAATTCTCGGACCATGTGACGGAACGGGTGAACTACCTCTGGCTCGCCCATTCCAAGCTGCGCGCTGCCTCCTACGGACCGGAAATCCTGGTCGGCGACCTTCCCGCCGATGTCCGCGGCACGAGCCGCATCCTGCGCGCCGGCAAGGTCATCTGGGAGAAGCCGTTCCTGTCGGGCGAGGCGAACATGTCGCACACGCTGGCGAACCTGGAACATCACCACTTCAAGTATGACATCTTCCGCCGACCGGGCGACCTGCATGTCCACTTCCTTGGCACGGCGACCCTGTCCTTTGCCGACGGGATCAGGACCGAGCCCGGCGATACCTTCGAGATCGAGGTGGCCGATTTCGGCCAGCCCCTGCGCAATACCCTGACCTTCGCCGATAGAACCCCGGGCGCCGTTCGCGTCCAACTCCTGTGAGGCATCCATCATGACCAAGTTCAAGCCCGCCCCCTGGCCGCGCAAGCTGCGCTCGCAGGAATGGTTTGCCGGCACCTCGAAGGATGCCATCTATCACCGCAGCTGGATGAAGAACCAGGGCCTGCCGGCCGACCTTTTCGACGGCCGCCCGGTGATCGGGATTCTGAATACCTTCAGCGAGTTGAACCCCTGCAACGCGCATCTGAACGATCTTGCCGAGCGGGTGAAGCATGGCGTCTACGAGGCGGGCGGGCTGCCGGTGATCGTGCCGGTCTTCTCGGTCAGTGAATCCGGCTTCCGCCCCACCGCGATGATGTTCCGCAACCTCGCCGCGATGGCGGTGGAGGAAACCATCCGCGGGCAGCAGATGGATGGCGTCGTCTGCCTGGTCGGCTGCGACAAGACCACGCCCTCGCTTCTGATGGGCGCGGCCTCCTGCGACATCCCGACGATCATGGTCTCGGGCGGGCCGATGCTGAACGGCTATTTCCGCGGCGAAAGGGTCGGGTCCGGCACCCATCTCTGGAAGTTTTCCGAGGCGGTGAAGGCCGGTGAAATGACGGCCGCCGAATTCGTCGAGGCCGAAGCCTCGATGTCCCGCTCGCCGGGATCCTGCAACACGATGGGCACGGCGTCCACGATGGCGAGCATGGCCGAGGCGCTGGGCATGACGCTGTCCGGCAACGCGGCGATCCCGGCGGTGGACAGCCGCCGCCGCGTCATGGCGCATCTGACCGGGCGGCGGATCGTGCAGATGGTGAAGGACGACCTGCGTCCCTCTCATATCCTGACCCGCGAGGCCTTCCAGAACGCGATCCGCACCAATGCGGCGATCGGCGGCTCGACCAACGCGGTGATCCACCTTCTGGCCATCGCCGGCAGGGTCGGCATCGACCTGACGCTGAACGACTGGGACGACTGGGGACGCAACGTGCCGACCATCGTCAACCTGATGCCCTCGGGCAAATACCTGATGGAGGAATTCTTCTATGCCGGTGGCCTGCCCGCCGTGATCAGGCGGCTTGGCGAGGCCGGCCTTCTGAACAAGGACGCGCTCACCGTTTCGGGGGGCCCGATCTGGGACGAGGTCAAGGACGCCCGCATCGACAACGACGACGTGATCCTGCCGGCCGACAAGGCGCTGACCCAGTCCGGCGGGATCGTGGTGCTCAGGGGCAACCTCGCCCCCGACGGCGCGGTGCTGAAGCCTTCGGCGGCGACCCCTGCCCTGATGAAGCACCGCGGCCGTGCGGTCGTGTTCGAGGACATCGACGACTACAAGGCCAGGATCGAGGACGAGAACCTCGACATCGACGAGACCTGCGTGATGGTGCTGAAGAACTGCGGTCCGCGCGGCTATCCCGGCATGGCCGAGGTCGGCAACATGGGCCTGCCGCCCAAGATCCTGCGCAAGGGGATCACCGACATGGTGCGCATCTCGGACGCGCGCATGTCGGGCACGGCCTATGGCACGGTCGTGCTGCACACCTCGCCCGAGGCCGCGCGCGGCGGCCCCCTGGCCGTGGTCAGGAACGGCGACATGATCGAACTTGATGTCGAGAACCGCCGCCTGCACCTCGACATTCCCGACGCGGAACTGCAGGCCCGTCTTGCGGCCTGGAAGCCGGCGGTTGAGCCGCCGGCATCGGGCTATGCCAAGCTTTACCACGACCATGTGGAAGGCGCCGACAAGGGCGCCGACATGGACTTTCTGGTCGGCTGCCGCGGCAACGCCGTCGCGCGGGAGAGCCACTGATGGCCCGCGTGAAGGTCGCCCTGGTCGGCATCGGCAAGATCGCTCTGGATCAGCATGTCCCGGCGATCGCGGCCAGCCCCGACTGGGAACTTGCCGCAACGGTCAGCCGCAAGGGCAGCGTTCCCGGCGTGCAGGCCTTCACCGACTTCGCCGCGTTTCTCGCGGAACGCCCGGATGTGCCGGTGGTCTCGCTGTGTCTGCCGCCCGTCCCGCGCTTCGACCATGCCGAGGCCGCGCTTTTGGCCGGGCGGCATGTGATGCTGGAAAAGCCCCCCGGCGCCACGCTGGCCGAAGTGCACGAGCTTCAGGCCCTGGCACGCGCCCGGGGCCTGACGCTCTATGCCACCTGGCACAGCCGCATGGCCCATGCGGTCGCACCGGCAAAGGCCTGGCTTGCCGACAAGACGGTGCGCGAGGCCCGGATCACCTGGAGAGAGGATGTGCGCAAATGGCACCCCGGCCAGGATTGGGTGTTCGAGCCCGGCGGGATGGGGGTGTTCGATCCCGGCATCAACGCCCTGTCGATCCTGACCGAGATCCTGCCGCAGCCTGTCCACCTCACGAAGGCGCGGCTGGAGTTTCCGGCCAACCGTCAGACACCCATCGCGGCACAGCTGACCTTCACCGGCAATGTCACGGCCGATTTCGACTGGCGGCAAGAGGGTCCGCAGACCTGGGACATCAGCATCCGGACCGACCGAGGCGAGCTTGCCTTGCGCATGGGTGGCAACGTTCTGGAAATCGACGGCAAACCGATCGCCGGGGAAAGCTCGATCATGGGCGAATATCCGGCACTCTATGCCCGCATGGCGGATCTGCTGCGCCGGGGCGAAAGCGAGGTGGACCTTGCCCCGATGGTCCATGTTGCCGATGCGCTGACCCTTGGCGAGCGGGTCACGACCGCCGCCTTCGAATTCTGAGGAGGTTGCCATGCTGACGGGAAAGCACCTGATCGCGGGTGAATGGGTGGGCTCCGCCCAGACCTTCCAGTCGTCGCCGGCCCACGGCCCGGCGCACAGCTTCGCGGTCGGGACCCCCGCCCATGTCGAGGCGGCCTGCGAGGCCGCCGAAGCGGCGTTCGCAGACTATTCTGCGGTGAAGCGGGTCGATCGCGCGGCCTTCCTGAACCGGATCGCCGACGAGATCGAGGCCCGGGGCGCCGAGATCACCGAGATCGGCAGCCAGGAAACCGGATTGCCCGCCGCACGGCTGGAGGGTGAGCGCGGCCGGACCACGATGCAGTTGCGGCTGTTCGCCAGCCACACCCTGAAGGACGACTGGCTGGACCGGCGCCACGATCCGGCGCTGCCCGACCGGCAGCCGCTGCCGCGCCCCGACCTGAAGCTGATCCAGCGGCCCGTCGGCCCGGTCGCGGTGTTCGGGGCCTCGAACTTCCCGCTTGCCTTCTCGGTGGCGGGTGGCGACACGGCCTCGGCGCTGGCGGCCGGCTGCCCGGTGGTGGTCAAGGGCCATTCCGCCCATCCGGGAACCGGAGAGATCGTCGCTCAGGCGATCCTCGCCGCCATTCAGACCTGCGACATGCCGCGCGGCACCTTCAGTCTGGTGCAGGGAGGCAAGCGCGATGTCGGCGAGGCGCTGGTGCAGCATCCCTTCATCAAGGCGGTGGGCTTCACCGGATCGCTTGCCGGAGGCCGGGCGCTGTTCAACCTGTGCGCCGCGCGGCCAGAGCCGATCCCCTTCTTCGGCGAGCTGGGGTCGGTCAACCCGATGTTCCTGTTGCCTGCCGCCCTTGCCGCGCGCGGCGAGGCGATCGCGAAGGGCTGGGCCGCCTCGCTGACGCTTGGTGCCGGCCAGTTCTGCACCAACCCCGGTATTGCCGTGGTGATCGACGGCCCCGCCGCAGATGGGTTCGTCGCGGCGGCCAAGGCCGCGGTCGGGGCGGTCGGCCCCCAGACCATGCTGACGGACGGGATCGCCGAGGCATTCCGGAGCGGGCGGGACCGGATCGCGCGTGGTGCCGGCGTGCGGTCCGTGCTGACCACGACCTGCGACCTGCGCAATGCGACGCCCTATCTGTTCGAGGTCTCGGGCGTGGACTGGCTGGCAGACCACGCCCTCGCGGAAGAGGTGTTCGGTCCGCTGGGTCTGATCGTCCGCGTCCGGCACGCCAGCGAAATGCAGGCGGTGGCGCGCAGTCTTGCGGGGCAACTGACCTGCACGCTGCATCTCGATGACGCGGACATGGACCTGGCCCGCGCCCTGATGCCCGTGCTGGAGCGGAAGGCCGGCCGGGTTCTGGCAAACGGCTTCCCGACCGGGGTCGAGGTCGTGGACGCTCAGGTTCACGGCGGCCCCTACCCGGCCAGCACGAATTTCGGGGCGACCTCGGTCGGCACCCTGTCGATCCGGCGCTGGCTGAGGCCCGTCGCCTATCAGAACATGCCGGATGCGCTTTTGCCGCAGGACTGGGCGCACTAGCCATGTCCAGCATCGTCAGCGTCGGGCAGGTCGATGGCCAGGACGTGCGGCGCATCCTGCTGACGGGCGGCCATGGGGTGAAGGCCGACATCCTGACCTATGGCGCACGCCTCGCGGCGCTCTGGGTGCCCGATCGCAGGGGCGTGCTGGCTGATGTCGTCCTCGGGTTCGATGTCCTGTCCGACTGGCGGGACCGTGGCGGCTATCTCGGGGCGACCTGCGGGAGATATTCGAACCGGATCGCGGACGGGCGGTTCATCCTGGACGGGCGCCCTGTCCAGCTGGACCGCAACGAGGGCGACCAGCACCTGCACGGCGGACGTGCAGGTCTGGATACCCGGCACTGGCGGATCGCGGACGCTTCCGACAGCCATGCCGTTCTGGCAGTGGACTCACCTGCGGGCGAAATGGGCTATCCGGGTGCCCTGGCCGCGCGGGTGACCTACCGTGTCGAGGGCTTGCACCTGACGATCACCATGGAGGCCGCGACCGACGCCCCGACCGTGGTGAACCTGGTCAACCACGCCTATTTCAACCTGGCCGGTCACGGTTCGGGCGACGTGCTGGGGCAGGAATTGCAGATCGAGGCCGCGCACTATCTGCCGGTGGATGCCCGTCTGGTCCCTACCGGAGAAGTCCGCGCTGTTGCGGATACCCCGTTCGATTTCCGCCGCCTGCGCAAGCTGGGAGACAGGATGCCCGGCCCCGGAGGCTTCGACCACAATTTCTGTCTCTCCGCCGCCACCGATGCGACGGGCCTGCGGACCTGCCTGAGGGCCCTGGATCCGGTCTCGGGCCGCCAGATGCGGCTGAGCACGACCGAGCCCGGCCTGCAACTGTATACAGGGGCGCATTTCGATGGCACGCCGGGCAAGGCCGGCGCGCGCTATCCGCGCTTTGCCGGCTTTGCGGCGGAAACCCAGCGCTTCCCAAACTCGCCCAACATGCCGCAGTTTCCGTCGGCACGGCTGGATCCGGGCCAGAGCTACCGTCACGTCATGCGGTTCGATTTCACGCCCGAGGGGTAAGGCCGACGGGCCGCGCTGTCAGACCGATCTTGTCAGGCCGCCATCGACGCGCAGCGTCTGACCCGTGACATAGCTGCTGTCATCGGTCAGCAGGAACGCCGCTGCCCTGGCCTGTTCTTGCACGGTCCCGATGCGTTTCAGCGCCGCAAGCTCGCGGTATCTGGCCACGTCCAGGCTGTCGGTGAAGCCGGGCGCCAGGCAGTTCATCCTGATGTTGGACGGCCCGTAGCGGTCGGAATAGAGTTTGGTGAAGGTCGAGACGGCGGCCCGGTAGGTGCAGGAGGCCGGAAACCACAGCGACGGTTCGTGGCTGGCGTAGGTGGTGATGTTGACGATGGATCCGCCCTTCTGCTGCTCCATGACCGGAGTGACCAGACGGGCCATTCGGATGACCGAGGCCAGGATCATGTCATGCGCGAGCATCCAGCCTTCGTCGGGGATGGACAGAAGGTCGCCCTTCGGCGGATGGCCGGTATGATTGAGGACAGAGTCGATCCGGCCATATGTGGACATTGCCAGATCGACCAGCGCCGTCAGATCCTCGGCGCTCTGCGCAACGCCACGCCGGGCGACGCCGCCCAGTTCGGCGGCCAGGGTCTCGCAGGAGTCGGACGGCGACATCAGCACCAGCGCGTAGCCGCGCGCGTGCATCTCGCGGGCGACGGCGGCGCCGATACCGCGCCCTCCTCCGGTGACGATGCAGACCTTGCGTGTCATCTGGTGATCCTCGGGAACGGTTATCCGCGGCCGATTGCCGGCTGTCAGATCCGCCATCAGCCGGGTGGTGGTCGCGGCCAGGGCCCTTCAAGGATGCCCGTATCCGGCGGCGCAGGAAAGACCTTTCCTGCGGGCGCTGGCCGGATTGCCGAACGAGGCGCCCCGTCCCGCTGCGTCGCCTTCGGTATCGGTCGGCAGGTTGCCCTCGCCCGACGACCCGCAAGGCGCCCAACCCGACACGCCGGCCGCACGCAGACTGCGAAGTCGATGGCCGCGCTGCGGTCGAATGGCGTCACACGCGCAGCCGGAACCCCCGGACGCCTCGGCATCCCGCCTCTCGCCTTGACCCCCGTGCGACAGGCATGGTGCGTTTTGTGACGACATCATGACGGCACGCCTGATCGAGAATGGACTGTGTCGACTTGTTGATCGGGGATGGTCTAAGCTGCTGCCCGCGGGGCTGTAGGGGTAGGGACATGCGGAACGAGACAGAACCGAAGCGGGTCAAGGGCAGCGGGGTGCGCTTTGCCTACGAGACGCTGCGGGATGAAATCCTGTCGCTGCAACTTCAGCCGGGCGCGGTGCTGGACGAGACCTCGCTGGCCGAGCGGTTCTCGATGTCGCGCTCGCCTGTCCGCGAAGCCCTGATCCGCCTGGCGGGGGACGAGCTGGTCGTCACGCTGTCGAACCGATCGACCGTGGTCGCGCCGATCGACGTGCAGAGCTTTCCCAGATATGTCGAGGCTCTGGATGTCGCCCAACGGATGAACACCCGGCTGGCGGCCGAGCTTCGCACCGATCTTGACCTCAAGTCCATTGCCCGCCGGCAGAAGGAGTTCGTCGCGACGGTGCAGCGGGGCGATCACCTGGCCATGTCCGAAGCCAACAAGGCCTTTCACATGGCCATCGCCCACGCCGGCCGGAACCCCCTATCTCGCGGCCTTCTATGAAAGGCTTCTGAACCAGGGCAGGCGGATGCTGCACCTGCACTTTGCCTATCTGGAGCAGGGCAACGAGAACGTGTTGCTGACCGACGAACATGACGAGATGCTTGCCGCGATCCGCGATCGGGATGTTGCCCGCGCCGATGCGCTTGCCCATGCCCACACGCGGCAGTTCCGCGACA